>CAZIDC010000431.1:0-3263 GCA_964537885.1 uncultured Syntrophaceae bacterium
TGAATCGGGCTCTGGTGTAAGAGAAGCGTTCTTTTCTTATCTCCTTTACCCAAAACCACATAGTCCTTGGCGATCTCTAAAATCTTCTCTTCCTGGATGGACTCGCCTACCCTGACAATATGTCGATCGATCAAAGCCAACCGGCTCTGGCTGGTGATCAAAATGGCTCTAATTTTTAAGGGGGCGGGAGGGGGGATGGGAGGAACATCAAGAACTTTCGTTTCCATTTTGGGGGCCGCTTCCAGGACCTTCGAGGCCATCGGTACCGCTGTACCCTTAGAACGAAGATGAATGCCGGCGGGAAGGGAAAAGGGATTCCTTCCAGGGCCGCTTCTCATAATTTTTTGCCGAGCGGAATCCTCTTGCCCCCTGAGAAGCCGCTCCTTTGTGGGGGTCTGAGCGGATGTCTGGACAGCAAAGATCAATCCCATAAAAGCGAGCAGGGTAATGGTCATCAGAACCCGCACAATTCTATAAAAGGCACCATGAATCCCAACAACCCCCGTCATTTCCTAACCCCCATTACCAGCCTTCCGGCGATGGCCCGCAGTCTTATGTTGAAAGGATTACGACTCTTAGCCCCAAGGATACTTTTATCAACGGTAAAATCCCTTCCTCCTTCTCTATTTGCAGATGATCCACGGTTACCAGCAGCGGAAGTTCTTCAATCCCCTGCAAGTAGGTTTCCAGGGCGGCGTAGGTGGAATGGAGAACCATCCGGATCATGACTTTCTTGTACGGAAGGGAGGCGGCTCCCTTTTTCTCTTCCGCAAGCGAGCTTTTTTCTTCCTGGGGGGTTAGGGATATCATTTTCATCTGGAGGCGACTGCTGGACCTGGCCAGGTGCCTTAAAAAAGCCCTGAATTCCTCGCCCCTCAGGGTCCGCTTCGGAAATTTTTCTAATTCTTTTTCCAACCGGGCAACTTCGGTTTCTACGGTCTCCACCCCTTTGGCAAACATGAGGGACTCGCTCAATTTGAGGTCCACAGCCTTAATTTCTTCCTTGAGGCTCAGGATTTCTTTTTGCCGCGGAACATAAAAAAAGCGATCAAAGGCCCAAATGGATACGGCAATGAGCACAAAAATGATCAGAATCTTTTCTCTACTTTTTAACGCCATGGGTTACGGCCTTCCCTTCCCTGGGGAAACTGCTTAGATCGATGTTGCAGAAAATATCGAATTCAATCCCCGGCCGATTATACAATTTATTTTCTTCCGCCTTCATCAGTTTGACATTCTTGAAAAGAGGCCCATTCTCCGCACGCTCAATAAGCTGGGCCAGAGCGGTGAGGCATTGTAAGTCATTCCCAAATGCCAGGCCAGTGATCTGCAGATCCTTTCCTTCCGGGGCTGGAGATTCTTTTGCTCCCCCTTTCGAAGGCTTGGCCCGGTCTGAAACCGCCAAAAGGGTAATGGTAATATTTCCCGGTACGATGCCGCGGATGGCTTTCAATATTTCCCGCGAGGGGACGGAGGACCCCAGGGAAGACGTATAAAAAGAGAGGTCCAGTTTCTTCTGGTTCTCTTGATCCTTTAACAAGGCCAATTTCGCCTGCAGCGCTTCCAGGGGTTTTACCTTGGCTATTTTTTCATCGCGTTCCCTCTTCAAGGCGGCTGCCTGCCCGCTCAGATTCCAGAAAATTACCAAAAAAATCAGGAAAGTGACGGCCAAGGAAAGGATAGGGACCGTTTTCTCCAGGCGAGCTCTGGACCAATAGGATTCTTTAGCCGGAAGGAGTTCGATCCGTTTGGGTGCAGGGAGGGCCACCCCCATGGCCGCCGTAAACCTCGAGCCCATTTCCGTAAGAACTTGGGGATCTACCCTCTGAGGATCAAAAAGAACATCCTTGACCGGATTAAAACATTCAACCGGCAAGCGAAGTTCTTCCGCCAAATAGGAATCTAATTTTTTTAAACTGGCCCCTCCCCCGGTTAAGAGGAGCTTTTCGATACGCTCCACCTGAAACTGGTTAGAATAATAATCGAGCGAGCGGCTGATCTCGGCGGCGAGCTTCTCTAAAACCGGCCGGATGAGAAAGGATATCTTCGCCACCGGGATCGATCCTCCCTCTGCTCTTTCCGAAGATGTCTCTCCTGCAATTCCGATCTCCCTTTTAATTTTCTCCGCCCGCTCATCCAGGAGGGAAGCCTCTTCGCCCGAGTCGATCCCCTCCATGATGGCCTGGGTAATATCTGCTCCGGCCGGGGTAACTTCCCGGCTGAATTGTAAAACCCCATTTTGAAAAATATGAATTCCTGTTTTTTCCGACCCCAAATCAAGCAACGCCACCCCTTTATCTTTTTCCAACCCCTGAAAAGTCAGCAGGGCATTCCAGAGGGCAAAGGGAGCCACATCCAGATGGATCGGTTGCAGCCCGGCTTGCTCAGCGATGAAGAGGGATCGGTCAACGATCTGCCTCGGGCAGGCCGCCACGATGAGGCGTATTTTTTTGACACCTTCTTCCTCAAATTCGCCAAGGGTATGGAAATCAATTTGGGCCGATTCAACGGGGAAAGGCAACTGGCTTTTCATCTCCCACTGGATGGCTGCTGTTAAATCTGCTTTGGGCATGGAAGGAAGGGAGAGGCACCGGATGTTGACTCCGGAACCGGAAGCGATCAGCCTCACCTTCCCGGGTTTAAGACCTGCCTCCCGTAAAAGGGCTTTGAGGGTTTCGGCAATAAAGTTCTCATCCCTTTTCTCCCCTCCCCGAGGGATCTCTTTAAGTCTGGCCTGGGTGAGCAAGGGCCCCTGGGCCGTCATTTTCAGGCCGATCAATTTAATGGAATGAGAACCGATGTCTAAGCCGATTGTTTCAGTAGGCATATGCAATAGACCTTATAGATCTCCGATCATCCCCCATCTTTTTAGGGACAGTCCGCTAACAATCGGGTACTCCATCGCCAGCTGAATCCAAGTTAAAAGCGTAACTTTCGCCGGCGGCGGTATAAAGAGTTATGAAAAAATTAGCCCCACTTGCAATATTTTGCCCCCACCGTATTTCCACCTCGTAAACCGATCCCGCGGTAAGGGTCTGGCTGTTTCCTCCCTGGTTGAAATTGACCATCCCGTCCCCGCTATCATAATTACCGTCATATTTCTGTGAACCAGCTATGTATATACTCCAAATATCTTTCGGGGGGGCACTTTGCGTCCAGGATGCCGCAAAAGCGGTCAGGATGACATCGGTGTTCCTTACATTTTTTAAAAAAAAATGGGCTCGGCGGGTGCCCAGAGTCCAACACGTAACCGGAGAAGCGGG
>CAZIDC010000432.1:0-3263 GCA_964537885.1 uncultured Syntrophaceae bacterium
CCGCCGGCATCCGCCAGGTTGGTTCCAAGGGGTGCCATCACTACCCGGTTGCGGATATGCAACCGGCCGATATGGCCGGGTTGAAAGAGGAGGGGAAACTTATCCATGTTTTCTTTTACATCATTTTGGCCGGCAGCCATAGGGCTAGATTGGGGAAAAGAGTCAGGAGGACCACCATGATCAACATCAGGATGACAAAGGGGAAAGCCCCCCGGGCTACAATGCCCAGAGGCTGCTTGGCCATTCCCTGAATCACGAAAAGATTCATCCCCACCGGCGGGGTGATCAGGCCAATTTCCAGGAGAATGACCAGGACGACTCCAAACCATACAGGATCATATCCTAAGGCCATCATGACGGGATAGACAACGGGCAGCGTGAGCAGCATCAGGGAGATGGCATCCATAAAGCATCCCAGAATCAGGTACATTATACACAGGAAGGAGAAAATCACCACGGGCTCGACCTTTAACCCCGTAATCAGGGCAACCATGGCCCGGGGGATTCCCGCAGTGACCAGGGCGTAAGACATAATCTGGGCTCCCACCACGATGAAGAGGATCATGCTGTTGGTCTTGATGGCATCATTCAGGCTGTTCTTGATGAGCTCCCGCGTTAGCCGACCGTACAAGAAAGCGATGAGGATAGCGCCAGTTACCCCCAGAGCCGCCGCCTCGGTGGGGGTGGCCACCCCCAGGTAGATGCTTCCCAGAACCACAAACATCAGGGCAAAAATCGGCAAGATAGCCAACAAGCCGCGAAATCGTTCCTTCCAGGTGGACCGGATCTCGGCCCGGGGAAAGAGTTGAGGATTGAAAAGGGTTCGCATCCCCACGTAGAGGATAAAGAGGGCCGAGAGGATTAGCCCAGGGATCACGCCGGCAATGAAAAGACGAGCCACGGACTCTCCGATAGTGGCTCCGTAGAGAATGAAGGCGATGCTGGGAGGAATGAGGATTCCTAGCGTCCCACCCGCGGCCAGTGAACCATAAGTAAGAGCCCGGTTATATCCCCTGGCCTCCATCTCGGGAATGGCGATGGCCCCGATGGCGGCAGCCGTGGCCACACTCGAGCCCGATATAGCCGCAAAGATGGTACAGGCCAAAATGTTGGAATGGGCTAGAGCCCCCGGCACATAATCCAGCCAGGTGCTCAAGCCCTTGTAAAACCGTGAACTAATGCCACTATGGAGGATGATGGACCCCATGAGGATGAATAGGGGCACGGCCGTTAAAACGAAATTATCCAGGGTGTCCCAGGTTATAACTCCCACTCCTCTTATGGAGGAGAAATCTACGATCAGGAGGCCTATAATACCCACCAGGCCGAGACCCACGGCGATCCAGATTCCTGCCAGGAGTAAGCCAAAAAGAAGGATCAGGAAGATCACACCAGATAACTGCCAATCCATAGGGTTTCATTCCTTTTCGGGGGAGGGGAGCGGTGAGGGTGAACGCAGCCATGATATGGACTGGATCATCCCGATAATCAGCTGGAAGAGAAAGAAAAGGCATCCGAGGGGCATGACCAACTGGAAAGGAAAGAGGGGTAACTGGGAAGGAGTCGGGGAGAAAGCACCAAGATGGTAACTCTCCCAGGTAAGTTGCCCGCTAAAGTAAAGAAGGATCAAAATATAGACCAAGGAAGCTGCGCTAATCGCCAAATGTAATATGACCCGTTTTTTTTGGGCAATATGGTCGACAACCATCCGCACCTGGATATGAGCGTCTTCCTGGAGCGTGTAGCTGATGCCCAGCATAGTTACTAAAACCAGAAGATAGCCGGAGACTTCGTCGGCAAATATGAGGGGGGCGTTGAAAAGACGGCGCAAGATGACATCCACCGTGATCAGGCCGGTCATGAACAGGAGCCCCCCGCCGGCCAGGTTTTTCCCCAGTCGATTAAGAGCAGAGGTATAACCCGAGAGAGTCGACGACATCCTGAAATTCCCCCTTCCGGGCGGGGGCCGGAGTGGTGGGTAACACTCCGAGCCCCGGCAAGAGCTTCCCGCTTACAGGTCGAACTTTCCTCTTTATTCCAACTTCAAAGCTTTCAGGGCTTTGGCGAAGGCTTCCGGGCCTTTCGGCTGCATATGCTTTTGGACGTATTCCTTTAGCTGGGGAAGCAATTCCTTTCTTGTTTTAATTCGTTCCTCAAGGGACAACTCAGCCACCGCTTTAATCTGGCCTTTTTCCTTCATTTCTTTGAGAGCCGTATTATCCAGCTCATGCATCACCTTTTGATCCCAGAACTTTGCCCACTCGTCGACAGCCTTACGGATGTTCTCTTGATGCTTCTTGGACAAAGCCTTCCAGGAGCTCTGGTTGACGCAGATATACTGGTGCATCAGGGGGCCGTCGATATTGAAGAAATAGGGGCAGACCTCGTAGACCTTGGATTGTTGAATGGCCAGGGTCGCGGTCATAATCCCGTCCACGATCCCTCTTTGGGCCGCCGGGTAGACTTCCGCCCAGACGACGAACGTGGGAACTCCGCCCCACAGCTTGATGTAGGCATCCTGTAAGCTACCGGCGGTCCGTATCTTCTGGCCGTTCAAATCCCCCAGATTGTTAGTGGGCTTGCGCGAGACGATTTGTCTCGGGCCGTAGCTCACGATGCCCAGCGGCTCGACCCCCTTCTTTTTCAGCTCTTCGTAGATATAGGGTTTGGCGGTCCGACGAAAGATATCCATCTCTTTTTCGTTCAAGGCCACGTAGGGAAGGTCCGGTAATGCGAGCAGAGGCGCTTCTCCAAATACAAAACCTGCGACCACCTCCGCCATCTGGATTAGCCCTTTGCTGCAGGTTTTCAGGAGATCTGTCCCTTTGTAAGGAAGTTCACCCGCCGGGTAGTTGGTAACCTCCACCGTCCCTTCACTGGCTTCTCCAACTTTCTTCGCCAATAAGTTAAAGTATTCTGTATAAATCTGACCCGCAGGGATGATGTTGGTGAATTTCCATTGATATTTGGCTGCAGCTTGGGCAGGCTGGGCTGCCAATGATAAAATGATCCCCATCGATAAACCGAAAATGGCGATCTTTTTCCTATTCATACCGCTTCTCCTTTCTATTTTGAATCGTACTCTCAGCGAAAAAAACCCTTCCTTCGATCACCCCCCTTCCGTTTGGAGCTGGCTATTAAATAACCAAGGCATTTCAGACCCTGCGGGCCATCGACTCGGTCAACACCTTCTCTACTTCCAGACCTCGAGCCATATAGACAGCGTTGGCCACTATGAGGTCGGCATGGCGGAGAATTACGGC
>CAZIDC010000433.1:0-3260 GCA_964537885.1 uncultured Syntrophaceae bacterium
CCCCAGCGGCGCAGCCACTTCAGCAATATTTCAATGACAGGAAGATCCCCCACTGGCATCAAAGGTTTGGGGAGCGCCAATGTATAAGGCCTCAGGCGAGTTCCTTTGCCTCCTGCCTGAATTACCGCGATCATAAATCCCCCCCTTCAAGAGCTATATAAAAAACCGCATGGCGCATGGCGTTAGCACTGAAAACATTCGTACTTTTCATGGTTCGCCAGTGTCCCCAGGGGCATGATGGTTACGTAGAAAATAACTTCTAAATCCCCCCAACCCCCCTTTGCCAAAGGGGGGCAAGGGGGGATTTTCATGGTTTGCAGCTGTCATCTGGATCATTAGGTTGTTCACCCTGACACTGTCACTGCCTCTTTTGTTCTGTAGTTACGCTATGCGCTATGCTCCATGCGCCCTGCGATCATCGTGATCATAGGGATTTGTATACCCATGCCGGGATTGGAAAGCGGCGCTTGTTCAGGATAACCCCTAAAATTCTGCCCCCGCAGTTTTCCAATCGTTCTCGAATTTCCTGGCCCACTTGCCAACGGGTTTTTTCGGCCTGGATCACAAGGATAATACCGTCTACTTTAGACGCTACGGCGTTTGAGTCGCTGTACGAAGTGATCGCGGGGCTATCAATCAGAACCCAATCCCACTGGACCTTGAGTTGATCGAGCAGGGTCCCGAAATAATCCGACTCAAGAACCGAGCCCGGATTGGGGTGGGGGCTGCCGCCGGTAATGACATACAGGTTTTCCAGACTCGTCTCTTTGATAAAATGATCAAAATCCCGCCGCGGGCTTTCCTCGCTGACGAGTTCTGTCAAGCCATTCTCTCTCTGCAGATGAAAGGCTTTGTGAAGCTCGGGATCCCGCAAATTTGCATCGATCAAAAGGACCTTGCTGCCTTCGGCGGCGAGGGTTTGAGAAAAATTCAGAAGCACGGTAGAATTTCCTTCCCGCCGGCTCGGGCTGCAAAAGAGAATCGTTTTAATCATCAGGTTTGGGTCCAGATGGGTGATCCTGTATTTGATTCGTTGGAACTCCTCCACCGTTGATGAAATAACTTTAAATTTCGGTAATTGGGCAGGGGCGCGAAGGACCCGCGGTCTCGGCGGCACATCAACCGGAAAAAGAATTGTTTCTCTTTCTTCTGCCGGACTGGTCAAAGCAGGGATGTTTACTTTCAATCCTTTGTCTTCCTGGGCGCGCTTCAAAGCTTCAAATGTTTTGGACATAAGACGCTCCTAAAATCCCCCTAATCGAACTATGTTTATGAAATCAAACCCATCCCCTAATGGACCTATAGTGAACGACTTAAATAAGTGGAAATGACGGCGACTTTTTTCCGAATCGAGCGAACGGATAACCCGAAATCCCCCCTTGCCCCCCTTTGACAAAGGGGGGATGGGAGGATTTTCTGGACAATGCTGGCTCTTTCCCCATTACTACTTTCTTTTGTCGTTCACTATAATATGGCCATGGGCCCCAATTATCTTCTCTTGTCGATAACGGGCAACAACTTTTTATCTTTCATTTTCCGGATGGCTTCAATTCCTTCCTCACGAGAGGAAAATTCTTCGGCGATGATCCGGTACCAGGTCTCCCGTGGCGAGACTTCACGCTCGCTCATAGAGATTTTTTTACCCTGGAGGGCGTTTTCTTTTTGAAAATACTCTATAAAGCTTGGGCTTTCAAAGGTGCCTAAATGAATTTTCCAGGTCCCATCTCCCGAGGAAATGAGCAGGCTTTCCTCATTCAAATCAGGAAGTTTCAGTTTTTGGTTTACGGTTATCAGGTGGATATTTTTTATGTCCGGATTTGCTTCCAAAAGGAAATCCATTACGGTCGGATTAAAATCCTGGTAATATTTTCCAACCAAAATCGAAAGAGTTTCCCCCTCAGACACCTCAATCGATTCCCCGGCTCCGATTTCTTTGGTAACAACGCTTTTCGGTTTTATGGGCCCCTCTGTTGGAAGTATCCCCCCGGGCTTCGTTCGAGATTCAAGAAGCGTTGAAGCTCTTACCGAAGGTTTACTTTTTTGTTTAACGGCTGGGGATTTTGATTTTTCTGTTCCTCTCGATAGGGGACTATCCTTTTTCGAAAGCCCGGAAGGGGTGAAGAAATATTGCCATCCCAGGTATATTCCGGCGATTCCAACTATGGAAAGCAAAATAGAAAGGAAGGCAAAGCGAAAACTTCTTGACGGTTCTGCGCGGGTCTGCTCTTGCTGCTCTGTTTCGGCTGATATTTGGTAGCGAGCCTGCATAACAGGTTCGGGGTTATAAACTTTTCTGGAGCGGCTGGCTTGCCTCGGGACGATCATCCCCATATCAGCCAGAACCTCTCTTACGACCGATGCCTCAACCGTTTTCCGCTGGAGCCCGTAGGCGATCAGCAGAGAATTGTCGCACATGATATTGATGGAGCGGAAAATCCCCGCTGAATGGCGGCAAATCAGGTCCAGGGCATCCGGGGAAAAGATGTCTTCAGTGCTTCCGCCCATATTCTCCAGGCGTTGCCGGATATACTGTCTACTTTCCTCTTCGGTGAGAGGGCGGATCTGCCGGCGGATTCCGATTCGTTGTTTGAGCTGCCGCAGCCCTTCGGAGTTTAATTTTTTTTCCAACTCCGGCTGCCCAACTAAAATAATCTGGAGAAGCTTGGCTTCGCCGGTTTCCATGTTGGAGAGCATCCGCAAACCTTCCAGCACTTCATTGCTCAAATTCTGCGCTTCATCGATCAGGAGAGCGACGTTTTCTCCGCGCTCCAGGGTCTTGAGGAGATATTGGTGGAGCTGCCGAATCATGAAATTCTTGCTCCCATCCCCCCAGGGGAGTTGCAGCTCCTGCAAGATCTCTTTCAAGAGTTCTTCGAAGGTGAGGTGGGTCTGATAGATAAATATGGGTCTTATTTTTGGATCAAGGTTTTTTAGCAAATAGTATAGAAGGGTAGTTTTCCCGGTGCCGACCTCTCCCGAAATGGAGATAAACCCTCTCCGTTCCTGGATCCCATAAATTAGGGACGACAACGCTTCCTGATGGCTTTCCGTCATAAAGAGAAGGCCGGGATCAGGAGTGATATTAAAAGGCTTTTTGGAAAAACCAAAAAAATTTTCGTACATAATCCAATCTGGAGTCCCTTCGTTTTGATACTTGAAATTTGAAATATATGTTCAGCCGATTCTTCTTAATTTCTTATGGGCAGGAATCGACCCGAGCAAGGGCAGCCGAAGTTTTTCTTCTACGTCCCGCGGAGTTT
>CAZIDC010000434.1:0-3255 GCA_964537885.1 uncultured Syntrophaceae bacterium
CCGATGAAATGCAAACGCTGCCAAAGCAAAATTCACGATGATGAGGACATCTGCCCGAACTGCGGCCAGGATCTGGCTTCTCTGCGCCAGTTATTGAAAATTTCTTACGAAGAAGAACTGGCCCACTTCGAAGACCAAGGTCTTCAGCCCCCCAAGGTGGATCAACTCTCTGCCGAAGACCTTAAAGATAGCCCGGAAATCATAGACGGCCCCCGGGTAATCTTGGACTCCCGTGGAGTTGGTTATGGCTCCGGCTCCAGCCCTGGATTTTCCCCGGCGGATGGGCTATCCGCTGAAGACCCTATCGAGGAGGAGAATCGGGCAACAGCCTGGGAACAAACCCTGAGGGGTGGCTTTTGGCTGCGGTTTATGGCTTTTGCCACCGATCAATTGATGCTTCTGTTTATTTTGGTGATCTTTGCGACGGCCGGATTTTTAATCGTGGGAGCGGGAACGGAAGCCGGCCGGGAGATGTCTTTCTTCGGACAAGCCCGGATCATTTTTCCCCTTCTTTTCCCCCTGGGCATCGTCCTCTTCCTGGCCTATTCCGCTTTTTTCCACGGGGCTTGGGGGCAAACCATCGGCAAAATGATCTTCAATTTGCGCGTTGTCCATGCTGACGGGCAACCGGTGACCTTCCCCCGGGCTTTAGCCCGCTCATTTGCGTATATTCTCGCGGCAATTCCGGTTTTCCTCGGCTTCTTCTGGGTCGGCTTCACCGCGAGCAAGCGCTCCTGGCATGACTTGATTGCCGGCACCATCGTTGTGCGGGAGCAGTAGGAAAGAAGGAGGGAGAAAAAACACTTGACTCTTCAGGAGAGAGAATTATAATTGATTCATCAAAGGATGAATGAAGGGCTCTCTTCTTTCCAGAGCCTAAGAAAAAGGCCGAGATAGCTCAGTCGGTAGAGCAGCGGACTGAAAATCCGCGTGTCCCCAGTTCAACTCTGGGTCTCGGCACCAGTAAAAACAAGGGGTTATGTTCAATCAACATAATCCCTTGTATATTTTTAGGCTATCACCGGGTCGAGTAAATGCCTGGCCGCCGAACTCAATGTTGAGATGTCCCGCCTTACACGCTCACCGTTCGACCCCTTCCTGCAACAGAAGATAAAAAAGGAGTCCCGCGTTTCGCGGGATTGGAAAAGAGGGGTGAGGGAAGATTTTTTGGAAAAATATGTCTGGTCAATTATGGACTCATTAGTATGTAATCTGGGAAACAACGACGTATTCATTCAAATGATGATCAGGTACCTGTTCCCCAAGGTCAGGGCGGAGGGGGAAACAGCAAAGATCGGATGCTTCTGCCTATATGAATATTTAAAGAACAACTTTAAATATTCACAAAAATATGCTTTAAAAGACCCATGGTAAAAAGAGACTTGACCGAAGAACTGCTGGAGGCTGCCAGGGAATACCCGGTGGTAACGGTGTTCGGCCCGAGGCAGTCCGGAAAAACCACGCTTGTGCAAATGAACTTTCCGGATAAATCCTATCGATCGCTGGAAGACCCCGATGGAGAAAAACAGCTCCAATTTAAGGGTGTGCGAATCCTGAACCTTTTTCCCCAGGGAATGCCTGATGGTTGCGCGGCGGATCAAGGCGAGGGGCGCCATGGATAGAAAAGCACAGAATTATGCAATCTGGGAAGGAACGTCCCTGTCTGCAGGGAAAATTAAGGGTTGACATCAAGTTTCACATTTCTTAATATTATTGTTAATAAAAATGGAACAATCTCTTGCGCAACAAAAAGCCCGTGAGCTCCAGATTGACGTTACTCAGGTTGTCCGGGAATACTGGGAGATTCTTATTTTGAAAGGCCTTTATGACTCTCCCTTCGGTCGAAATATGATCTTCAAGGGCGGCACAGCCCTCCGCCTGGCTTACGATTCTCCAAGGTTTTCAGAGGAACTCGACTTTTCTTTAACGAACGATGCTTTTAAAGGCGCATTCCCCATGTTGATCAAGAAAATCATCGTTCCCTTCCCGGAATTAGCCATAAGCGATCTTCAGGAGAAATACTATACGTATCTTGCGGAAATCAAGGTGACGCAAAATTATTTGCCTTTCCCTTTCCGAATCAAAATTGAAATTTCGCGGAGACGATTAAGGAATTACAAATGGAAGCTGCACCTGCTGACCTCCCCGGTCGCAACGGTCATGGCCTTGGGGCAGGTCGGCACATTGGAACAACTCCATGAGGATAAATTATCCTGCTTGAAGGGCAGGGCCAAACCAAAGGACCTGTTTGATCTCTGGTATATATCCCAGAAATTGGGCAGACCTTACACACCTGGAAATAGTCCAATTCGAAAAACCGAGATCGTTCGCGAAATGCGGAAATATTTGCCTAAAAATTTTTGGCCGGTCATCGAAGAGTTAATTCCATGAGAGGCATCGAACTATTAAAAATTATGAAGGACTTGAATAAGCCCTTTTTCGCCATTGCTGATTTGGAGAAAATAACGAAGCTATCCCGGAAGAGTCTCTACGTGGCCTTGAAAAGGTGGGTAGAAAAAGGATTCATCGAAAGAATCGCCCCAGGGATTTATAGTCCCATGTTGAGCGATGTATCCGTTGAAAAAGTCGCCGCCCAGCTTTATATTCCCAACTATCTATCCTTTGAATCCGCTTTGGCTCGGCATGGAATCCTGAACTTAATTCCCCATACGTTTACCTTCGCCACGACGCGAAAAACCAAGCGATACACCCTGCGAAACCAGGATGTGGAGTTTCGACAATTATCCTCGATTTTATTTTTTGGATTTGAGATGAAGGATGGAATAAACATTGCTGTGCCCGAAAAGGCATTTTTGGATCAAGTCTATTTTTTATCGAGGGGAAGAGCTTCCCTGGATGTCGACGAGCTGAATCTAAAGGGATTGTCGTCCAGACTTCTTAAGGAATATGGGAAACGGTTTCCAATTTATGTCCGTTCTCGATTAGTTGAGGTGCTGAAGAGATAAACCGCCAAGAGAAAAAGGGCCATCCTTCACTGAACAACTTTCCTCGCGGAGGGGCTATGAAATGCTCAAAGTGCGAGACGGAAAATCCTGAGGCCAGAAAATTTTGCCGGGAGTGCGGGGAGAGGCTTTTATTTCTCTGTCCCAAGTGTCAATTTGAAAACCTACCTGGGGATAAATTCTGCGGGGAACGCGGGCATCAGTTATCACTTCCACCAAAACCCACTAAGTATAAAATCTGGCCCCAAAACAAAACTACATCTTTGCAAACGAGGAGAAGAGTGTGCCCTGC
>CAZIDC010000435.1:0-3235 GCA_964537885.1 uncultured Syntrophaceae bacterium
TGCCTTATGATTCCAAGCGGTCCGCCCAGTCCCCCGGGCCATGGACTTACTCGGCCTTTAGGTTCCACCTCTTTTCAAAGGGCTAAACTGTTACATGTTTTTAGCTAGAATGCAAAATTCGACAAAAGGAGAGAACGATGGGAAAGATGAGTATGGCCGGGCGGGAAACCCTGCTGGCTCACCATGTGATGAACCATTACGTCGGGTTGAAAGAGGGAGAACAGGTCATGATTTTAGCCGACTCCGAAACCGATGATAGTCTGGTGGAAGCCTTCGCCTCGGCGGCTTATTTCTTCAACGCCGAACCGACGATTGTCGTAACGCCTCCTTCCTTCAGGGAGCTGGAGAAGTTGCCATCCAAGGTAGCCCTGAAGGCCCTGGAGGCGGCTGACGTGTACATCCCCATGACGCCCACGTCCGGCCACTCGGTCCACGCTACGGAGGTGGCCAGGCTGAAATCGGAGAAGAAGCTCAGGATGTTCATCATCGGAGGTTGGCACGGCGGCGGGATGGACGACGCCCTGGATGCCCTGCGCAACCACGACTACGAGAAGATCTACGAGGTAACGAGCAAGGTGGCGGAGGTGATGAACAAGGGGAAACGGGTCCGCGTGACCACCCCGGCCGGGACGGATTTTACCGCCTCCATCGAGGATATCCCCTGCCGCGTCGCCGCCGGGATCTGCCGCCAGATGGGCGAGTCGGGATGCATCCCTGCCGGAGAAGCATGGTCCGGACCGGCGGAGGGGACGACCAACGGGGTGATCATCCTCGACAGCACCATCATGAACATCTGCGAAAGGCCCGAAGGCCCGAAAACCCCGGTTCGCGTGACGGTCAAAGACGGCCTGGTGGTCAAGGTCGAGGGGGGTGAAGAAGCGGCGAAATTGCGGGCCATCATTGAGAGCGTCAAGAACGCCGACAATATGGCCGAAATCTCCGTCGGGACTAACCACCACCTGAAGCATACCGGTCGCGTGCTGAACGACAAACGCCGCTATGGCACCATGCATGTCGCCTTCGGCCAGAACACCTACCAGATTTACCCCAAAGGCACTATGGAGTGCGATGTCCATATTGACGCCGTCCTGCAAAACCCCGTTCTGGAAGTGGACGGCAGGAAAATCGTCGAGGGGGGAAGGATTCTTCTTTGAATCTGCCCCTTCCTCTTCTTCCTCCGCATTAATTTTTTTCTGAAACAAAAAACTCTTGACTTTGCCGGAGAAATTTATTAAAAGGAAGTGCATTCCCCTGCCATTCCACCTGCCGCCATCTTTCCTGAGAAAGGAGAAAGGGTCCATGAACGGGTACACTGGAAAAATTTTACGCGTCAACCTGACATCCCGCGAAAGTAAAGAAGAACCTTTAAAGCCCAAACTGGCCCGGGAGTACATCGGGGGGACTGGCCTGGGAAACCGGATCATCTACGATGAAGTGGACCCTACCACGGACCCGCTCAGCCCGGAGAACAAAATCGTCTTTGCCACCGGGCCGGTAACCGCCACCAATTACCCTTCCGGCGCCCGCTACCAGATTTGCTTCAAATCTCCCCTGACCGGAATCCTTTGCGACGCGAGCTCCGGCGGGTACTGGGGGGCGGATTTGAAACGCGCCGGGTACGACGCCCTTATTATTGAAGGGGCTTCGGCCGACCCGGTTTACCTCTGGATTCACAACGGCAAGGTGGAAATCCGCAATGCCGCTCATCTTTGGGGCCAGGATGCCCTAAAGGTTCAGGGAATCATCCAGAGGGAGATCGGCGACGAAAGGATCCGCGTGGCCTGCATCGGCCCGGCCGGGGAAAAGAAGGTTCTTCTTTCCTGCATCATCAACGACGAAGGGCGGGCTCCCGGGCGGGGAGGCAACGGAGCAATCTTGGGCGCGAAGAAACTGAAAGCCATCGCCGTTCGCGGCAACGGAACATTCCCCATCCATGACCTCGCAACCTACAACGCCCTCTGCAAGAAGATCGCCAAGGATAACGCCACCTCCCCGGCGATCGCCAACATGCGGGAATACGGAACGGCCCAGGTTTTGGACAACCTCTGGTCCATGGGCGACATTCCGGTCAAAAACTGGCAACTGGGCATCTGGGAGGAGGGCTGCAAGAATCTCGGGGGCAAGAAGATGAAGGAAACCATCCTCGTGCCCCACGTGGCCTGCTACCGCTGCACTCTCGGCTGCTCCCGCTGGGTGAAGATCGAGAACGGGCCGTATAAAATGGAAGGTCCCGGGCCGGAGTATGAAACCCTGGCGGCCATGGGAACGATGTGCCTCATCGATAACCTGAACGCCGTTTCCTTTGCCAATGATCTTTGCAACCGATACGGCATCGATACCATCTCAACGGGAGTCGCCATCGCCTTTGCCATGGAAGCCTTCGAGAAAGGCCTGATCAAAAAGGAAGATGCGGGAGGGCTTGAGCTCAACTGGGGGAATGCGGACGCCATGATCGCCATGGTGCACCAGATCGGCAAGAAGGAGAAGCTGGGAGCCCTCTTAGGCCAGGGGGTAAAACGAGCGGCGGATAAATTGGGGGGGGATTCCTGGGAATATGCCGTACACGTAAAAGGGATGGAGAGCCCGATGCACGACCCCCGCACCTTCTTCAGCATGGGCCTCACCTATGCCGTGGGACCCCGCGGGGCCTGTCATCTGCATGGCCATTCGCCCCTCTGGGAAGGGATTCAGGATCCGCTCCCGGAATGGGGGCTGAAAGGAACTTATCCGCTTTTTCAGAGCAAAGGGAAAGGGAATGTAGTCAAACTCTCTCAGAATTACACGGCCGTGGTCAATTCGATGGTCTCTTGCTATTTTCTGACTTTCATCCTTAAGCCTTCGGACCTGGCGGCTGTTTTGACAGCGGCTACGGGCACGAAGTACACCCCCCAGAGCTTGCTCAAAGTTGGCGAACGCATTATGGCCCTGCACCGGGCTTACAACAACCGTTGCGGAATCACCCGTAAAGACGACGTCCTGGCCCCCAGACAGCTTCAGCCGACCAAAGAGGGCGGCAACGCCGGAAAAGTTCCGGATATGGAAGTGATGATCAAGGAATTTTACGCGGCCAGCGGCTGGACTCCCAGCGGCAAACCATCGCGGAAAACCCTCGAATCTCTCGGATTAAAAGATGTAGCCAAGGACCTCTACGGGACAAAGAAAAAATAGCGGCCCCAAATTCCACCCTGCCGGTTATTCTTCCCCAAGACCTTTGGCCACAGAGCGCACAGAGGTC
>CAZIDC010000436.1:0-3224 GCA_964537885.1 uncultured Syntrophaceae bacterium
GTCTCAATGCCGATATATTAGCAAAAGTAAAGGTCAAAAGCCCTTATTATGCCGCAAAGGCAATAAGACGGCGCTCCTGCCGTCTACAAAGGTGGAGGAAGAAAATGAAAGCATCAGATAGGGACGACAAACGCTCTCGATTCCGGGGCGAGAGGTCTGACGGAGAGCACCCCTACGGGGACCGGGGACAGGTCGTCTGTCTCATCCTCTTCGTTTTGACCTGGGCACTCGATTCCTTCGTGTTCAAGAGAACGACAATACTGGCGGATGCAATACCGCTGCCTATCCGTCTTACGGCTGCCGGCCTGGTCATGGCACTCGCCGTTTATCTCGTTGAGAAAGGACACCGGGTCATTTCCGATGATTCTTTTGGCAGCACGGGCCTTGTCAAAGAGGGGGCCTTTTCCCGGCTCAGGCACCCACTCTACAGCGGGTCTCTTCTCTTTTACCTGAGCCTGTTCCTGGCCACTCTCTCGTTGGCCGCGTTGGCGGTATGGTGTCTCATGGCCGTCTTCTATAACGTCATCGCCGCTTACGAGGAGAGGCTGCTCCTAGAGAAGTTCGGGGACGAATACCTGGAATATCAGCACAAGGTCCCCAGGTGGTTCCCCCGTATCCGGTCCGCCAAATTCGCCTAGATTCGGCCTGCTTCCTTCTCTTTAGACCAAACTACCCTAAGTCCCTTTTATAAATAATGAGTGAATAACCCCCAACTTGGCACGCGGATTGCTGTCAGTTTCCAAGGAGGGAATTGGCGTTATTTTAATTTTACTAAAATGTAAGCGCTAACGCAATATATAGAGAACAGTCGGGGTGGTTCTATCCGGGGAAAGGCCGGCTCTTTCCCTTGGGTTGAGATAAATGCGGTACAGTTTGATGCTGGGTCCCGGGGGCGGTAGCCTGGGTTGTTTTGACTTGAGCGCCCATCTCGAATTACCATCGCCCCTTAGATAAGAAAGGATGATGACATGAAACTGAGGAAACGTCTCTTGCTCGTTGTTCTGGCTCCCGTATTCATGGCTTCGGTTGTATTCTGCTACGACAGTCCAGTCCAAGAAAATCCGGGGCCATTCCAGTTTGAAATTTCATTTTCTCCCGTTGTTCATCCCGACCCGATAACCGGCCGCGTTTATGTCATCGTTTCAAAGGACGGCGGCCGGGAACCGCGGCTTCAAACCGGGTTTGACATCGCGACCGGGATCCCGATCTGGGGAAAAAACGTTCAGGAGCTCAAACCGGGCGAAACCGCCGTCATCGATGAAGATGTCTTCGGGTTTCCCTTGGAGAGCATAAAGGAAATACCCGCGGGAGAATATCACGTCCAGGGGTTTGTCAACATCTATACGGAGTTCAAGCGTTCGGATGGGCACACGCTCTGGATGCACAACGACCAGTGGGAAGGGCAGAGATGGAACATCTCGCCGGGCAACTTGTACAGCGCTGTGAGCAAGGTCTTTATCGATCCCGGCGACGGGACGATGATCCGCTTGGTCTGTGACAAGGTCATCCCGCCCGTTGAAGTCCCGCCGGATACCGCCTACGTCAAGCGGATCAAGTTCAAGAGCGAAATCCTGACCAAGTTCTGGGGACAGCCCATCTATTTGGGAGCCACAGTGCTCCTCCCGGAAGGGTATGACAACCATCCCGACGTCTGCTACCCGGTCTGCTATGACCAGGGGCATTTTTCTTTGCGGGCTCCTCATGGCTTCAGCGAGGGGAATCCCTTTTACAAGCTGTGGACTTCAGAAAATTTTCCGAGGATGATCGCCGTCACCTTCCAACACCCCTGTCCTTACTATGACGATTCTTATGTGGTCAACTCGCCCAACGTCGGGCCCTACGATGACGCCATCATGCAAGAGCTCATCCCTTATGTCGAAGAGCATTTCCGCATCATCCGGAAGCCCTACGCGCGGGTGCTCACCGGCGGCTCGACCGGAGGCTGGATATGTCTGGCCATGCAGGTCTTCCACCCCGATTTTTTCGGCGGCACCTGGTCCTTGTGTCCCGACCCGGTGGATTTCCGGTACTACGAACTCGTCAACATCTATCAGGATGAAAACGCTTACTACAGAATCCACAACCAAATCCAGACCGAGCGTCCCGAGGCCCGCGACCCGGACGGCCAGGTGTGGCACACCATCCGTGACTCCTATTATTACGAATGGACTCTCGGGGACCGGCACAGGAGCGGGGGGCAGTGGGCCATCTGGGAAGCCGCCTACACTCCGGTCGGCGAGGACGGGTACCCGAAGCCCCTTTGGGACTGGAAGACGGGAAAAATCGACCATGAAGTCGCGGAGCAATGGAAGAAATACGACCTCCGGCACTACCTCGAGACCAACTGGTCCTGGCTAGGGCCGAAGCTGGCCGGGAAGCTCCATATCTATATTGGCGACATGGACACGTTCTATCTGAACAACGCGGTCGTCCTGCTCGAAAATTTCCTGGAAAGCACGAAAAACCCCTACTATGCCGGGGAAGTCAAGTACGGGGACAGAAAGCCGCACTGTTGGGGTCCACGCGGCGCCGAGCTCTACCAGCTTTTTAAAGAGCAGATCGTGAAAAGCGCGCCGGCCGGCGAAAACACTTCAGCATGGAATTATTGACTGGTTCGCTGAGAGCCGCGGTGCTGGCGGACCCGCTGGATCAAAGACGATCGGAATTGTTTTGGTGAGGGGAGAAAGAGATGAAATATACTAGGAGGAATATATTTTCAACGGCCCTCTTCGTACTTTTTCTCGTCGTATCTTGGCCAGTCGTCGGACCGGGCGCCCAGACAGACGATGAGCTGCCGCTGCATACCCAAAAATTAAGCGACCGGGTTCTCTTCGCCTGGGTCGGAGATCACATGCAGATGATCCGCGTTGTGGCCCTCTCGACCGCCCGGGGGATCGCCGTCATAGAAACGAGCCTCATCCGGTCAGCGGACCTCAGGATCCGGCGGGCCATTGAAACGGCTTTTGGACGGAAGGATTTCAAATACCTCATCAACACCCACTTCCATCACGACCACACCGCCGGCAATCAGGTCTACGCTGACGCAACAATCGTTGGCCACAGAACGGTTCCCGAGGGCATGAAAGGGGAGCTCACCGGAGAAGGGTTGGTTAAGCTCGTTGAGAAGTTCAGAAAAATGGAAGTGGATTGGGGAGAGGGTTTCAAAAACGCGGCTCCGGATTCGAGGGAATATCATTTTTTCCGGGAGGGCCTCGTCCTGCTCA
>CAZIDC010000437.1:0-3212 GCA_964537885.1 uncultured Syntrophaceae bacterium
CAATAACTTCTTTACCGTCCGGTGGGCTTCTTGGGGATCCGCCCGCTGTGAATGCACTCCGAACGGAGGCGGCGTCCGAGGATACGTTCCATCATTTGGCCGATCTCGAGAAGACGATCAACATCTATACCGATCTCGATCCCCATTTCATCGAGCATGACCACCAGGTCTTCGGTGGACACCAAACCGACAATGTTCGGGTCAGCATAATAATATTTTCCCGTCCCGGCAACCGGGCTGTCATCCACAAAATTGGCCGGTTGTCCGCCAATCCCCCCGAGGGTCGATTCAAAACGGGTAATCCCGGCCTGGAGAGCGGCCAGAACATTGGCCAGACCCCACCCGCGGGTTACATGGAAATGAGCGATGTGCAAGTCGGGATCGGGAATTTCATCAAGGACCATGGAAAAATACTCAAAGACTTTGTTGGGGGGAGCGGACCCGTCATGGTCGGCATGCTCGATGTCATCTGCTCCGATGTCCAAAAAACGCCGGGTGAATTCCACCGCCTTCGTGAGTTCCGTGGGTCCTTCAATGGGGCACCCCCAGATGGTGGAAACCGTTCCGCAGACTTTGATGGAGTTTTCATGGGCTTTTTTTATGTATTGGGCGCACATCTTCCAGTATTCTTCCAAGGAAATTCCGGAATTTCGCCGGTGATGGGATTCGCTGGTCGAGACCATAAAAAGAATTCGATCAGGACCCCAGCCTTTTTGGCGGGTCTCGAAGGCCCGTTCCGCGGCCCTCTCGCGGATGGTCACCGCGGTGATCTCGACATCCTTTATTTTATCCTTGAGCAACTTGCTGTTATGAATGGACTGGAGCAACGGGTCGGCATCGGCAAACTGGGGCATACCCACGGGGTTGCCCAGGTTGGTCACTTCCAATCGCTTGAAGCCGGCCAGGATGAGCTGCTCCACACACCAGAGCTTGGCCCGGGGGGAGATGGTTTTCTCTTCGTGTTGCAGGCCATCGCGCATCGTGATGTCGCTCAGGACAACTTTCTTGGGGTATTTCATGATAGCCACAATGGAGTCTCCTTTTACTTTCCCTGCCATCTCGGCGGGCGTTTTTCGTTGAAGGCCCGAATCCCTTCCTGGCGGTCCTCGGTAACGAGATTAACGTTATAAGTTTCGATTTCAATCTCCAGCCCCGTCTGCAAATCCGTGTTCATCCCCAAATCAATCGCTTTCTTAACCTGCCGCACGGCCACGGGGGCGCCGGCGCAAATCTCTTTGGCCAGTTGGAGAACGGCTTCCTCCACCTTTCCGACCGGCACGACCTTACTGACGATGCCGAGAGAAAAGGCTTTCTGGGCGTCGATCCTTTTCCCGGTAAAAATCATCTCCTTGGCCCGGTTCTTCCCGATGAGGCGGGGAAGGTTCTGGGTTCCTCCGTTGCCAGGAATCAGCCCCACGCGGACTTCGGGCAAGCCGAATTGGGCGTTTTCTCCAGCGATGATGATGTCGGCCCAAAGGGCGGTTTCCAATCCTCCGCCCAGGGCAAAGCCTTTAACTCCGGCAATCACCGGCTGGGGCAAACTCTTGAGGGCTAAGGTTGTCCTCGTAAAAAGAACCCGCTGGCTGGAGATCTCCCCGGCGGTCATATCCTTCCGTTCTTTCAGGTCCGCTCCCACTCCGAAAGCTTTGTCGGTGGTGGAAGTGATCCCGATTACCCAGATATCTTGGTCCAGGGCTGCATCCTGGGCCACGGAGAGTAGATCCTTGGCCATCTGGGTGTTGAGGGCATTCAACGCTTCCGGCCGGTTCAACTTAATCCAGAGAAAATGTTCTTTCCTTTCCAGAATGAGGGTTTCCATTTCCATGCGCATTTCTCCTTATTGAGTTCCAGGGTGAGGGCAGGGCCCTTGCGGTTAACTCAGGTCCCGGAAGTCGCTGGGAATCTTCAACCGCGGCCGGTTGGCTTTTTTTAAACCAAGGGCATCGTCGGCGATGAGCAGGCGCATGATATTGGCCGTTCCCTCGCCGACCTGGTAGAGCTTCGAGTCGCGGTAATATTTTTCCACCGGGAGCTCAAGGGAATAACCCATGCCCCCGTGGACCTCCATGGCCCATCCGGCGGCCCGGACAGCCGCCTCGCCGGCAAAATACTTGGCGATGGCGATTTCCCGGGTAAACGGCCGGTCCTGATCGTTCAACCAGGATCCCCGGCGAACCAGGAAACGGGCGGCTTCCGTATAGGTAACCATGTCGGCAATAATATGTTTGACCATCTGGTAGTCGCCGATGGTCCGTCCAAATTGCACCCGTTCGTTGGCGTATTTTACCGACGCAATCAGACAGGCTTGACAGATTCCCAAAGCGCCGCTGCCCACGCTGATCCGGCCCCTGTCGAGAGCGGTCATGGCCACCTTGAAGCCGCCCCCCCATTCACCGAGGATGTTCTCTTTGGGGGCCACAACGTCTTCGAGGCCGATTTCCGCGATGGGGGAAGCTTTGTCTCCCAGTTTGGGAATCTCATGGGGTTGCCAGCCGGGTTGATTCGTTTCCACCACGATCGCACAGAGGCCATTGTGTTTGAGGGATCGATCATAGGTGCAGTAGACTACGGCATAATCCGCGACCGTCCCATTGGAAATCCAGGTCTTGGACCCGTTGATAATAAAATGGTCCCCTCGATCCACAGCCTTGGTCTCGATGGCGGAAATGTCTGAACCGGCATTGGGTTCGGAGAAGCAGGTACACCCGATTTTCTCACCGGTCACCAGCGCTTTCACATATTTCTTGCGCACTCGTTCATTACCCCACTCCATCATGGTGTAAGGCACGGTCATAGCTTGCAGGTTGAAAAGAGCACGCAGGCCCGAGTCATATGTGGAAATCTGCTCGCAGACCACCGAGTGGGCCAGAAAGCCGGAGGCCGACCCCCCCATCCCTTCGGGGAAAGCGCACCCAAAGAGGCCCACTTCTCCCATCTTCCTTACCAGGTCCCGGTTGAACTCCTCTTTTTTCAGGTTGGGAACAACTTCCTTCTCGGCAAAATTCCTGGCCATCTGCTCCATGGCCATCTGTTCTTCGTTCAGGTCAAAGTTCATGACGATCTCCCTTTAGGCAAGCGGTAAAATAAAAACTTGAGTCGATGAAAAAAAGCATCCGCCATGAGGTTAATATTTTCCCGGAAAAAGGTCAAGAAGTTTGGGAGGAAGATAGCGGCGGGGCATAGATGATCAGAAGCTTGAGGGGCGTTCCTTA
>CAZIDC010000438.1:0-3201 GCA_964537885.1 uncultured Syntrophaceae bacterium
AACTCTAAAGTGTTACAAATTCTCCAATACCCTTGCCAAAGAGGAAGGTATGTTTTGGAGTTTATAAATCCCATCTCTGGAAATTGGAGGAGCGGGATTTTTCTTTTATGGGCCATGAGATGAAAAGTTTATTCAGGAGTCGCCCCGTGCTCTGATTATCAGGTTAACTTGAAAAATATGCTTAACCAGAAACAAGGATTTCCCCCTAAAGGAGATTAATATGATAACGCGGATCGGTTTAATATTGCTTGCTGCGTTGTATCTTTTCCCCGCCTGCGCGACGATGGAAAAACCTGAAGTAGAGGTAGTAAAGGATGGACCCAAAATAAGCCAGACCATTTCCAAGGCCCAGCCGGAGGCTCCGAAAGGGCTCAAAAGAAAGGTTGCCATCGCCCGTTTTACCAACGAAACCAAGTACGGCCAAAGCTTCTTTATCGATAAGCAGGATGATAGAATCGGAAAGCAGGCGGTTGATATTCTTTCCTCCAAATTGCTCGAAACGGGGAAATTCATTCTTCTCGAGAGAGCCGATCTGGGAAAGATCACCAAAGAGCTGTCCATGGCTAATATCCAGCCGCTGAAGAACAATGCGGACTATCTCATTGTAGGGTCCATTACCGAGTTTGGAAGAAAGGAAGTAAGCGATGTCGGGGTCTTTAGCCGGGTAAAAAAGCAGGTGGCCTTTGCTAAAGTGCACATCCGCATGGTGGATGTTTACACCGGGCAGTTAATTTACTCCCAGGAAGGGGAGGGAACTTCTTTTTCCGAGGCGGGAACGGTCATGGGCATTGGAGCCCGCGCCGGCTATGATTCCATGTTGAATGATAAAGCCATTGATGCGGCGATTTCGAACTTGGCCTCCAATATTATCGAGAACCTGCTCGACAAACCCTGGCGGGGATATATTCTGGGATACGAAGAAGGCCATTTGATCATTTCAGGGGGTAAGTCGCAAAACATCAAACCCATGGACACCTTTGAGGTCTTTTTAGAAGGGAAGAGAGTCAAGAACCCGCAAACCAATATGGAAATCACCTTGCCGGGGAAAAAAATTGGCCAGATTAAAGTTCTGAAATTACTCGGGGATACGCCAGAAAGTGAAGTTTCCTTATGTGAGATCGTTGGAGGAGACTTATCCCCCTACATCTCGCAGAAGGACTTTTCGCGTTTGTTCATCCGCCAACCCAATTAGGAGATTCGCTATGTTCTGCAGAATTGGAAAAATCCTCTTGGTCATGATCGCCCTTTGTTACCTTTCGGGATGCGGGTATAAGGAAGGAGTTCTGGTCAAAGACCCGGTCAGTTATTTATGGTTTACCGGCAATGTGGCCCAGGCCACGGTTATGATCGATGACCAGAAATCTTTTGCCATTGACAAAGGCAAAGAGGGGTTGGTCTATTACCAGATTCCTCCGGGCACCCACAGAATTATTGTAAATAAGGATGGAGCAGTCGTCGTAGATAGAGTGCTATTGATCGGCAATGGAACCATTAAGGAGATCCAGATTCCATGAACATCAAGATTGCTCTTTATGGGTTCATGATCCTTTTCATCTCTGTATTGTTCTATGGCTGCGCCCCTCCCAAAATGTATTATTGGGGAGACTATTCTAAATCTTTATACGGTTATCGGAAAACCGCCAACGATGAAAATCTGCTAAAGCACAAACAAGTATTAGAGAATATTATCGAGGAATCAAATAAACATAATGCCCGAGTTCCTCCCGGGGTTTATGCCGAATTGGGCTATATCTATTTCCGACAGAATAAGAGCCAAGAGGCCATAAAATATTTTGCCCAGGAAGAAAGCACCTATCCTGAATCCAGGGTTTTCATGCAAAGATTGACCCAGGCTGCCAAAGACAAAAGCAGCGACGTCAAGAGCGAGGAAAAATCGCCCGGCAAGAATTAGCCGCAAACGGGGATGGCTACAGGAAAGGGTAAGCCCATGGCAAAAAAGTCATGTTCTTTCGGCGCAGGGTTTTTTTTGATTATGGTTTTATTCTTAGCCGGCTGCGGTCCCAAGATGGTTGCCAAGATCGATAAATTTCCTCTCATGTACGAAGAGATGCCGGCCTCTATCCTTATCCTCCCCCCGATGAATGAAACAACAGCGGCCGATGCCAAAGAGTATTATTCCACCACCATTCAAGAGCCTCTTTCTTTTTCCGGATATTATGTTTTCCCTTTTGAGGTGACGGCGGAAATCCTTAAAATGGAAGGCCTGTATGATACCGAGCTGATCAGAAACACACCTTTGCCGAAGTTCCGGGAGTATTTCGGGGCGGATGCGGTTTTGTTCACGACGATTAAGAAATGGAATTTGTCCTACATGGTGATAGCGTCTACCCTGACCGTGTCCGTTGATTGTGAACTGAAATCCACAAAATCAGACCAGATATTATGGCGGTATAATGGAACGGTTGTGGTGGATCTCTCGGGGGGGAATACGGGCGGTGGACTTCCCGGGTTGATCGCCAAGGTCATCGTTACCGCCATCAGTTCGGCAGTTGTGGATTATGTCCCCCATGCCCGGCAGGCCAATTATCTTGCCTTATCCACAGTGCCTTATGGAAAATATCATTCCCAACATTTGAAAGACCAGCAACAGAAATTTCCGGAGCAAGACCGGAAATAAGCTTTGACATTCAATCTTCGTAACAGTTTAGTCTTTTGAAAAGCCGTAAAATCCCCCTTCATCCCCCTTTTCCAAAGGGGGAAAAAGTGGAATCTTCCATCGAATTTCCCAAAAGCTCTCCTCCCTTTGCAAAAGGGAGGAGGGGAGGGATTTCTGGTCCGCCTGAGGCGGATCGAAGAGCTAAAGTGTTACCAATCTTCCGATTTGACGGGCAGTAGGTAATTCTCTTTACGGACCCCGTCCATTCGTTGCCAGGACATCCGCGCTGTCCTCCCCGACGTCTACTCCAGAAATCCTCCGCATCCCCGCGGGGGAGGCTCCCGAACAAACCCCAGGGATTGTGCTCAAATTCTCTTGACCCATAATCGCCTTCCCAGTATACTCCCGGTATAAAAGAGAGCGTTCCCATCAAATTAAAGGGAAAGGAGATGGAAGGAGAAAAACTTTTTACGGGGATAGAAATCATCTTAGAGCTTGTCCGTAAATATTATTCCCCCCTTTGTAAAGGGGGGTGAGGGGGATTTTCTCAAGGCGTTCCAAAGCAAATCCCCCTATGTCCCCCT
>CAZIDC010000439.1:0-3198 GCA_964537885.1 uncultured Syntrophaceae bacterium
CGGCCCTTTTTGTCTTCGGCGCCTGCTCTTTTGCCCGGGCAACGAGAAGATCGGTGTGATCGACCAACTTAATTGGAGATGATCTTGATTTAATTACTTAACATATTATCGGGACTTTTTCAAATCTTAGTTTGGTCAAGACCAAGATGCCGGGGGGTCTCCACCCAATAAAATGGTTGAAATTCAGCTTGTAAACTCATAACATGGTTTCCATAAAAGAAACCAATCCTTCGATCCCCAATGAAACCGATCTTTCACTCTATAAGAAGCCGGATCTTTTATGGCTGGTGGATTTTAGCCCTTGGCGCCTTGATCAACGGCATCGGCATCGGCATTATCTACCACAGTTTTACCGTCTTTTTCCTTCCCCTAAAGCGTGATCTGGGGGTGTCCAGCGCGGCGATTTCTCTCCTGTACGGCGCCGCGCGCCTCGAAGGGGGATTGGAAGGACCTGTGATTGGACATCTGATCGACCGGTTTGGGTCCCGCAATCTTATTATTGTCGGCGCGAGTCTGGCGGGAATCGGTCTTATTCTCCTTTCCACGGTTCACGAGTTTCTCTCTTTTTTCCTGATTTACATCCTCATCGTCGCGCTCGGCTCCAATGCTGGGTTTTTCCATCCGGTATCCACCGCCGTAAACAAATGGTTCATCCGCCGCCGGGGAATCGCTTTTTCCGTCATTACGGCCTCGGGAAGTATCGGCGGAATGATTATGGCCCCCGTGCTCTCCTACATCATCCTGAACTTCGGCTGGCGGACGGGGGCGGTCTTCTCCGGCCTAATCATTTTAATAGTGGCTCTGCCCTCCGTTCTGCGTTTTAAAAATTCCCCCGAAGACATGGGACTTCTGCCGGATGGAAAGCCTCTTTTGAACAATCGGGCTGGAGATTCAACCCCTGTCGGGCAGGAAACCGGCGAGGTCGAATTTACCGTAAAAGAAGCTTTGAGGACCTTCCAGTTTTGGCTCCTCATGGCCAGCATTTCCCTGCGGCTCTTGGTTACCGTCGCCTTAAATACTCATTTCGTCCCCCTTTTGGTATGGAGGGGCATGAGTGAGGGCACCAGCGCTTACTTAGTGAGCCTGTCGGCTTTCATTTCCATCCTTGCTTCGCTGACCCTTGGCTGGCTGGGGGACCGCTGGAATAAAACTCTGTTGTCCAGCGTATGCATCATCCCTTCGATCCTAGCGCTAACCTGGCTGATGTTTAGTCAAGGAACGGCGGCTCTTTATTTCTTTCCCATCGGGTATGCGATCACCTTGGGAACCGTTCCATTGAACTGGGCCCTGATTGGAGATTTTTTTGGACGGCGCAGCTACGCTACTTTGAGGGGAATTATGGGGTTGGGTTACGGCACCGCCACCTTTTTTTCTCCCATATATGCCGGCTGGATCTTCGACCGCACCCAAAGCTATACCATGGTTCTCCTAACCTTCTCGATCATTCTCCTGGTTACAACCGTCTTTTTTGCGGTTCTTCGCCGCCCGACACCACCCCGGGCAAAAAAAGAATTGATCCTTACCTGAACCTCTGAGGGCAGCCAATGGTCTGGGCCCGTTGTTTCAGAATGATTCATGACTTAATCGGCTCTTCTTTTGGGGCGCACCGGCAGATCGCCGGCCTGCACGGGGGAGGTTCGCCCATCATGGAGGTTATCGCCATCCTGGGCACCTATGATTTGAAAAAAAGGAAGGAGATGGCCAAGTACCTGGCCGGAATTGACACGGAGTAAAAGGGAAAATCGAACAAAAGGAATCAAGCGATAGAAAGCTTGGATAAAAAGCGGGCCAGCCGTTCCATGGCTGGCTCCAGGATTTCGCGCTCGGCCGCATAACAAATGCGGACCGAGCCCTCTCCGCCAGAACCGAAAGCTACCCCGGGAGCCATACCCACTTTTGTTTCATGGAGCAGACGCCAGCAGAAATCAAAAGAGTCGGTGAGCCCTTTAATCTTGGGGAATAGGTAGAAGGCTCCATCGGGAAAAGGAACATTCATCCCCGGCATCTCGCGGAGGGCAGTGAGGCAAAAATCCCGGTTTTCCTTAAGGCGAACCAGCATCTTCCGCAGTTCATCTTCGCCGTGGGCGAGGGCCGTTTGAGCCGCACGCTGGATAAAACTGGTGGCATGGGAGATGATGAATTCGTTGAGCTGCGCCGCTTTCTGTCCAGCGTCGCTGCGGGCGACGAGCCAGCCGACTCGCCAGCCGGTCATGCAATAGGATTTGGAAAAAGATTGGGCCACCATCACCGCATCGTTGCGGGTGGCTTGGCGCAGAATCGAAGGGGCGGGGACTCCGGGTTCCGGGCTGCGGTAGTAGAGGCGTTCATACACTTCATCGGCGAGGATCCACAGATCATGGCGGCGGGCGAATTCCAAAAGTTGGGCCTGCTCGCCCTCGGTGATCACCCATCCCAGGGGATTCGAAGGTGAGGTGTAGACCAAAAGCCGGGTGCGGGGCGTTACCGCCTCCTGGAGAGCATCAAAATCAATGAGGTAACGGCCGTTCCGGAGCGGGTGCGGGATTTCCACAGGAACCGCATTGTCCATCTGGATGATCGCTGAGGCGTTGGGCCAGGCGGGCGTGAGCACAAGCGCTTCGTCCCCCGGGTTGAGGGCACAGCGGATCCCCACATGGAGCGCCTGCACGCCCGAGGCGGTTACTACGATTTCCGACCGGGGGTCGAGTTCAACCCCGTGCAGCCTTTGATAATAATCCGCTAAATCCTGCCGCAGGCCCGGCAGACCGGCATTTTCGGTGTAGAAGGTGTAGCCTTCCTCCAGCGCTTTGGCGGCGGCGCGCTGGATATATTCCGGCGTGGGAATGCTGGATTCCCCGAAATACAACTTGAGCACGCCCTCTATTTTCATGGCGGCTTCCGCCAGCTCCCGAATGCGGGACTGCGGAACTTTCTGCGCCGAAGCGGCAACCGTAGGCATAATTGCTTAACACCCTCTTTTTATTGAAATCACCGGCCAGGACGTAAAGCCGCCTCAACTGGCCTTGACTTGAAAGTATTATCCGATGGCTCCGCCGGTCTGTCAAGGATTACAGAGGCGCGCAAAACCAGAGGAGTGAAGCGACCTTACAGGTACGCTGCAACCTCATCTTCCTTCACTTACGTTCTCCGCTCGAAAAATTTGGTTTAAGAAATTCGTTTCTTCAATTCCATAATCCGGGCGTGGGAAGTTGTGATCAT
>CAZIDC010000440.1:0-3197 GCA_964537885.1 uncultured Syntrophaceae bacterium
AGGCTTTGACCGCTTCGATAAAATAGGGCATTAAGTTTTCAGTTGTCTCGGCGGCCCGGCTCAGCCCGTCCATGGCTTGCTGAACGGCTCTTCCATCGCGGGAGGTTTTTATCTCCTTGGTCCGTTGAATCTGTCTTTCCACCGCCCGCGGATTGCTGCGGTGGAGTACAAGTCGGGGAGTCTCGCCGTCCGATTGGAATTTGTTCACCCCGACAACGATCTTCTCCCCCTTCTCTTCCGCCTGGGCCACCCGGTAAGCCTCTTCGGCAACGGCCTTCTGGGGGTATCCCCTTTCAATCGCCTTTACTGCGCCGCCCAGCTCCTCCACCCGTTTGATCTCCCTTTGGATCTCTTCCTCCAACTGGTTGGTCATGGCTTCTACAAAATAGGAGCCTCCCAGGGGGTCGGTGACTTTGGTCATCCCGGTTTCGTAGGCTAAAATCTGCTGCGTCCGCAAGGCCAGGCGGGCCGTGTTCTCGGTGGGAATGGCGTAGGCCTCGTCCATGGCGGGCTGCAGCATCCCCTGGGCTCCGCCCAGGATGTTGGCCAGGAGACCGTACGCCCCGCGCACCAAATTGTTTTCCGGCTCCCGGGCCCGGTACGTACTGCCGCCGACTGTTCCCGTAAAGCGCAGGAGCATGGAATTCGGATTTTGGGCCCCGAACCGGTCCCTGATCATCCGGCCCCAAAGCCGCCGCAGGGCCCGGTAGCGGGCCGCTTCCTCGAAGATCTGCAGGCCGGTGGCAAAAAAGAAGGAGATCCGGGGAGCAAAAGCATCAATGGGCAAACCTCTTTGAAGGGCTTCTTCGATATAGGCAATGGCGTTGGCGAAGGCATAGGCTCCTTCCTGGATCATGTTCGCGCCGGCCTCCCGGATGATGATTCCGCGGATGTTATACGGATAAAACCGGGGAAGGTGGCGGACGCAAAACTCCACGATGTCCGTGGACAACCGCAACGCGGGGCCAGGGGGAAAAACCCAGGTCCCGCGGGAAATGTATTCGCAGAGCATATCATTGGCTAAGGTGCCGCTCAGCGCGGAAAGGCTGACTCCTTGCCCCTGGGCAAGAGCGACATACATGGCTAACAGGGCCGCAGCCGGAGTATTGATGTTGAAAGAAGACGTGATTTGATCTAAAGGGAGCCCATCGTATAAGATTTCCACGTCTCTTAAGGTGTCGATGGCCACCCCTACCTTGCCCACCTCTCCCTGGGCCATGGGGTCATCGGAATCCAAACCGATCTGCGTCGGAAGGTCAAAAGCGCAGGCTACTCCCATATTTCCGGACTTGAGCAAAAATTTCCACCGCCGGTTGGTATCTTCCGCCGTCCCGAATCCCGCATACAGGCGCATCTGCCAGGGGGATTTACGGTACATGCCGGGGTAGACTCCCCGGGTGAAAGGGAATTCGCCCGGAAATCCAAGGTCCCGGAGGTAATCCATCCCACCGAGATTATCGGGTGTGTAAACCGGGGGCAATGGTTTCCCGATCTCGGAAAAGGCTGGCGGCAGCTCCTCGACCTTCTTTTCCTTCCCCCAGCGTTCTTTTGCGGCGGCGATCTTTTTTAAGTCATCCATAAAAGGCTCCAGGACTTTTCACCGCAGAGATCGCCGAGAATGCAGAGTTAAAAAAATAAAGTTCAATTTTCAGGTTTCGAGTGTTAAGTTTTTTACTAAATTATCCTCTGCGTTCTCGGTGGTTAAGAAGTTTCTAAAAGTTTTCGCGGATGATCTTCTCCAGCCCTTCCCGAAAATTCGGGTGGGCGATGGCCGTCAAAGCTTCCGCTCTCTCGCGCAACGTCTTCCCGCGAAGGTCCGCGACCCCATACTCGGTAACCACAAACTGGACCGAATGCCGGGGGTGGGTCACGGCCGAACCCAGAGGAAGTTGGCCGACGATGCGGGAGACTTTCCCATCCGGCGTGGTGGAAGAAAGGGCTAAAATCGATTTTCCCCCGGGCGAAAAAAGAGCGCCCTGGAGGAAATCAAAAGATCCGCCGATGGCGCTGATCTGCTTTCCCCCCACGGTTTCAGCATTCACCTGTCCGGTTAAGTCCACCTCAATGGCCCCCAGGATGGAGACAAATTTTTCAATCTGCCCGACGACCCGGGAATTGATCGTGGTCATAATGGGCCGGCCCTCGACCAGAGGATTTTCATGGACAAAAGCAAAAAGCTTTTTCGTCCCCACCATCTCCGTGACCACGATCTTCGGTTGCGGAGCGGCGCCCACGGACTTTTCCACTAAACCCCTCGCCACACAATCCACCATGGCATCGATCCCCATGGCAAAAAAGCGCAGGTCCCGCTTTCCCTCCAGGGATTGGACGACGGCATCGGGGATCGAGCCGATGCCAATTTGCAGGGTGGACCCATCCGGGATCATCTCGGCCACATACTTTCCAATCTTTCTCTCCACTTCCCCGATTTTCTCCGTGGCCGAGAATTCCAGGAGAGGCCTGGAAGACTTTACCAAATAATCCACCTGGGAGATGTGGATGAAACAATTCCCCAGAACCCGGGGCATCTGGTCGTTTACTTCCGCGATGACGATTCCGGCCTCCAGGGCCGTCGGGAGAGAATGGCCGATGGAAACTCCGAAGCTCATGTACCCATTCGGATCCGGGGGGGAGAGGTGGACGAAGGCTACATCGATGGGCCAGATTCCTCTCCTGGAAAAGATGAAGGGAGCATCGCCCTGGCGCATGGGAATATACTTGACCGTTCCTTTTTTGAGGAGATGACGGATGCGCGGCGCGCATTGCCAGGTCCGGAAAGAAAAATTCTCCTCCAGCCCTTCCTCAAGAAAGGGATATTCGATCTGCAAGCCGCTGACGATCTCCACCCCCCGGAGACGGTCTTTCTGCCCGATTAAAGATTCCGTCAAAGTCCGGGGCAAACCGCTGCCAAGGGGAAGAATCAAACGATCCCCCGATTGAACCCGGGAGATCGCTTCGTCGGCCGCAACCCACTTCCCCAGCCTGCTCATTTCTCCTCCCGGTTCAAGAACCCAACGGCCCTGCCCACGACCGCTTTTTCCCCATTTTCTTTTTCGATGGAGAGGTCGCATTCCACCTCATACTTCCCTTCTTTCGCCAAAATTTCTTTTATTTTCCCCCCGATGCGGATTCGGTCCCCCGGCCGGATCGGAGCGATGAAACGGACGTCGAGTAGCTTTCCCCCGACAGCCCATCCC
>CAZIDC010000441.1:0-3193 GCA_964537885.1 uncultured Syntrophaceae bacterium
CTTCCCGGATATTACTTTGTTTTTACCAAATTTATTATTTGGAAAATGATCCTTTTATAGTGAACGGCAAAGAAATGTAGTCATTGCGAGGAGCGAAGCGACGCGGCAATCTCGTGAGATTGCTTCATCCGCCTCAGGCGGATTCGCAATGACAATCTTTGGGATGGCAACTTATTTAATTCATTCACTATAGTTTGCCCACCGTTGAGGATTTCCGTTCTCTAAAATTATTGCTCAGCGCCTGCTCGTTTTCTTAGCTGATTTTTTGGCTTTTCCTTGTTTCCCGACCTTTGTTATGGGTTTTATGGGCTCCTTGGGGGATTCGGGCGGGGAAGATCCATCCAATAATTTCATTTTTATCTCGACGTTATCCTTGATCCAGTGCTCGTCCCACCACTCAATCGGGTTGACAAACACGCCGCCTACCAGCATGGCAAAATGAAGGTGGTCGCCCCCGGCCATGCCGGTGGAACCGCTGCGTCCGATGATGTCCCCTTTCTTCACTTCCTTTTTCAATTCGGTTTCGATGCGGCTCAAATGCGAATACATGCTGAAGAGGCCGCAGCCGTGGTCAATCAGCACCGTGTTCCCATAAATCCCCAACGGCCCGGTAAAGGCAACCATCCCCGCGTTAGCCGCCGGGATGGGGGTTTGGCCGAGGGATGCCAGATCGATCCCCAGATGAACCTGCCGGTCAACTTCATTGCCGTTGTTCCAGTACGTCCGGTCTTCGGCAAAGGAAGCCATGGGCTTGGAATTGGGAAGCCGAAGAAAAGGCCCGGTCCACAACGGCTTGGCTGTTGTCTCCTGGCAAATTTTTTTGACTTGCTGATGGTCGAGCTCGCGCTGTTTCCGGTTGAGGATAAGAAAGATATCGAGCGGCGATCCCTTTAGATTCGGGTCGCGTTCGGTAAAGTAAGGAAGGATCGTTTTCAGGAAACCGTCTGTAATTTGAATCTTATCCTTTTTGAAAGCTTTTGCTTTAATAACCGGGCGGAACGCGATTTTCGTCCGGTTTCCCGCCTGGTCTTCGGCCATAGCCGTGAATGAAATATCCCTGGGCGCATCATAAGGCAAGGCGAAATAAGATAGATAGCGATCCTTGCCCGCCGGATATCCCGGGAAGAACAGGTCTCCTACCTGAACTCCATTCACAGGAACTTCTTCAGAGACTTGGTAGGTTACTAGCCCTGCCCCACCCTGGTTGATATAGTGCAGAGTCCCCAACACACTCAACTGGGGAGGATGGGTGTCGATCATTAGGCGTCTTTCCAGGAAAACAGGATTCCCCTTGTTCCAGGAGTGGTCTTGGGCAAAGATCTTAATTTGAGCTTCCCCGTCTTTTAGACCCTGGGGCAAGGGCCGCATAGCCAGATTTTTTTCAACCCGAACAGTCCCCTTCGGAAATTGTTCTTTAAGAAGGGGAACGGTCCTGCCCTGCTGGATGGCCTCCACGCGTACTTCCGCCACTCCGCTTTTCTGGTCCTCCACTTTGAAGGACAGCTTCTGGCTGATATATTTTGAATCGGGCGTGATTTGAATGGTCGGTTTTTCCCATTCGAACTTAACCAGCGCTATCCAGACGCCCGCGCCTCCCAGTATGACCACCACAACGGCAACTACTAAAATCCACTTCAAACCTTTCATCTTTCCCTCGATATTACATGATTTTTTCGGCGTTAAACTCGCCAACGATGAAAATCAATAATCCCCCCCGCCCCGCTTTGAATAAGAGGGGTTGGGAGAATTGATTTATTCCCGGTTTTAATATTTCATATGTCCTGCTGAGTGTCAAGGCTGCTAAAAAAACATTGCGGGCGCCGGTAAAAATCTGCTATGAAGATGGGGGATCAATTTAGCGCTTTGAAAAAAGTATGGCCGGGGAATCGACAAGCCTGGCATTCCTGCGGAAGCAAAACCTTTACCGCACTTGATGCGGGGAATTCATATCTTATTTTCTGTCCTGGATCCCCATTCCCACGGGAATGACGATCCGGTGAAACAGCGGAAAGGGACCATATGCCACGCATCTCCACCGTACGAACCATCGGCAGCCTGGAAGGCACGACGATTCCGTATTTCCAAGTATCCTCGCCGGGTATGAGGTTGGTCCATCAAAAATGACCTTTGATACCGTCATTGTGGGGGGAGGCGTGATGGGCTCCTCGGTCGCTTACCACCTGCTGGCCGCCGAACCAAGCCTAAAACTGGCAGTTGTAGAACGAGATCCTACCTACACCCGAGCATCCACCCCGCTTTCCCTGGGGGGAATAAGAATTCAGTTCAGCCGGAAGGAAAATATTTTAATATCCCTTTATGCCCTGGAGCGTCTTGCCAGCTTTGAGGAGGAGATGGCTGTCGATGGCGAGAAACCCTTCATCAACTTTCGGCCGGCAGGGTACCTTTTCCTAATTGATCCGGCAGGCAAGGCCGCGGCCGAAAGATCCTTAGCCCTTCAAAAGGAAATGGGATGCGAGGTGGAATGGTGGTCCCCGGAAAAAATTAAAACCCGTTTCCCTTTATTCTCGGCCGAAGGCCTGTCCGGGGGAACCTTCGGCCTTAGGGAAGGATACTTAGACCCCTACGCCCTCCTGATGGCCTTCCGGCGCAAGGCCCTATCTCTGGGCGCTCGATATATTGGTGGCGAGGTGGTGGAGCTCAGGAAATCCGGAGTCACCATGGCCGGGGTGCGGCTGGCCTCGGGCCAGGTACTCAATGCACCGATTATCATTAATGCCGCCGGAGCCTGGGCAGCCGAAGTGGCTCGAACGGCAGGGGTAGACCTCCCCATTGCCCCGATCAAACGCCAGGTATTTGCCATAAAACCGGCTGCTCCCCTTGAATATTTCCTTCCCCTCGTGATCGCTCCATCGGGTTTGTATTTCCGCTCGGAAACGGGAGGGCTGATCCTCGTTGGCCGTTCCCTGGAGGAGGACGAGGTTGGTTTTGATTTCACCTGGGAAAGGGAACGGTTCACAGAAATTCTCTGGCCCGAGATGGCGAAAATCATTCCGGCTTTCGAGGCCGTCAAATTGATTCGGGGTTGGGCCGGGCTCTATGCTATGAACCGGCTTGACGGCAATGCCATTCTGGGCCCTTGGCCCGAGCTAAAAGGGCTATACCTGATCAATGGCTTCTCCGGGCACGGCCTTCAACAGTCACCGGCGGCGGGCCGCTACCTTGCCGAACGAAT
>CAZIDC010000442.1:0-3192 GCA_964537885.1 uncultured Syntrophaceae bacterium
AGAAAAACATTCCGGCAAAGAGCGAAAGATTATGTCGTTGCCACCCGTCCATGGTCTTTCACGATGTCTCTGATCTCCGTTTCTATGGGAACCCTCGTGGCCGCTGAAGAGGGTCCCCTCCTTTGGGGATGGTATTTTCTGGTTTGCATCGGGATCATCTGCTTCCATGCTACCGCGAACCTATTCAATGACTATTTTGACACCCGTTACCATGTGGATCAGCCGGATTCGCCCACGGCCCGGTACCGGCCGCAGCCTCTCTTGACGGGTATGTTTACTCCCCGCCAGCTCTTAACAGAAGCGGTCGTCCTGAACGTTATAACGATTTGTATCGGGCTGATTCTGACCTTCCAGCGTTCAAGGATTGTTCTCGGGATTGGGTTTATCGGGTTCCTGGCAAGTATTTTTTACACGGCGGGTCCGATCAAATACAAGTACAGAGCCTGGGGAGAGTTTTTTGTCTTCCTCATGTGGGGCCCCTTAATGTTCGAGGGCGCCTACGCGGTTCAGCGCCAGGTCCTCTCCCTGAAAGCTTTCTACCTTTCCATTCCCTTCGGGGTATTGGTGGCCCTCGTCCTTCTGGCCAACAACATCAGGGACATTGCCTACGACTCCCGCCAGGGAATAAAGACCATTGGGATCCTTCTCGGAAGCAGGAAGAGCTTCCTGGTTTACACCGGGCTCATCATTGCCGCTTATCTTTACATCGTCGGGCTGGTTCTGGCGGGGATTTTGAGCCCCTGGAGTCTTTTGGTCCTTCTGTCCCTTCCGAAGGCAGTCCATCTCTTAAAAGCTTTCATGGAAAAGATCCCGGAAGCTGCCGACGCCATAACGGCCCAGTTGGATACTCTCTTCGGTCTCCTGCTCATTGCCGGGTTGATTTTAAATAGAACGGTGCCCCTGTGATCTGGGGCGCTGTCGCCCTGGCTGTTGCTTGCTGGGCTTTTACCTTTGGCTGGCCGGGTGGAAATTTCTGGATTAAGATCGGTCTTGCGGTCCTTGTTGTTTGCGCCTATTCCCTAATCTGGCAGAAACCAAAAATCTCTTTCCGTATCCGTTCCCTTTTCCTCGGCATTCTATCCGCTGCCGTTTTATACGCCATCTTTTTTTGCGGAAACGCCCTCGCCCCTTATCTCCTACCCGGAACCCAAACCCAGGTGGCCGGGATTTATTCGCTGGGGGAGGGAACCAGTAAGCCCCTGGTCTTCTTGCTTCTTTTTTTGATCACCGGGCCGGGAGAAGAAATTTTCTGGCGCGGTTTTTTGCAATCTCGCCTCATGGAAAAATGGGGTAACGTTCCAGGATGCCTGGCCTCGACGATCCTCTATGGTGGAGTCCATATCTTTTCCGGCAACGTAATGCTGATCCTCGCTGCCCTGGTCGCTGGAGCTTTCTGGGGAGCTTTATACCTTTGGAAACGGGACTTGCTGATGCAAATCGCTTCCCATTCCTTCTGGAGCGCCGTGATCTTCGCCGTTGCCCCCATCCGTTGATGAATGCCGATTTTGGATTGCCGATGACGGGATTTGAATTTTCCTTCCGGCCTGTTCCCCTTCACATCTCTCCTACAAAAAAAGGCGCATGATTGGAAGTAAAGAAGGGCGGATCCCGTCTCAGGATGGTCGCAATGGCCGGGTGTCTCCTGAATTCCTTGTCCAGAAATTGTCTAACCAGGTTTCTGTTCCACCCCTTAGGGTGGGAAAAACTGGTATAAAGGGAGAGATCCCCTTCGTAAAAATTACTGGTTTTGAGATTCTGGGCTTCCGGTGCATAAACCGGAAGATTGAAGAGGGCCAGGTTTAAGAACCCAATTTGTCCGCTATGCTTCGCCGTAAAAGCCAGGGTCCTTAACGCTTCCGTCGCCGTTTCCGCTGGGGTTCCGAACAAGAGATAAACATAGGTGGCGATCCCCGCCTTCTTCAGGGTCTTCAGGGCGGCTGAGGCCATCCCCAGATCGATTCCCTTCTGCATCCAGTCGAGCACCCCTTGATCGCCTGATTCCAGGCCGAGCTGGAGCATCACGCACCCGGACCGTTTTAACGCCAAGCAAAAATCAAGATCGGTAAGATGGGGGGTGAATCTGGCAAAGCCATACCAGGGAACCCCCGGAGGGTTGTCCGTAATTTTTTTCATCAGGACCGGCCGAATGGCGTTGTCGAGCAAATGGAGCAGAACGGGTTTTGTTTTCTCCGCCAGAGTTCTCAGGTCCAGGATCACCTGATCATCCGGAACGGGGACATGGAGATTTCCTTCGGCCCTTTCCGGACAGAATAAACACCGGTTCCAGTAACATCCGCTGGCGGAGCTGTAAGGAAGGATGAATCCGGGAGAAAGGTAATCCTCCAGGGGCAAAGAACCGTAATCCGGCCGGCAATGAACTTCCGGGCCCTCTTTCTGGATTCTTAGAATGGAAAGCAAAGGCCCCTCCCCTGGCCCGGCCACTAAGAAATCGACCAGGCCGCGGAAAGGATTTGACCAATCGGGTCTGCTCAACCAGGATGTTACCAGTCCTCCCCCCAAGATTAAAGTCAACCCCGGGCAATGCCGCCGCAGAAACCCCACCATGGTAAAAGTGCTCAGGGCCTGGCTTAAAAAGTTGAGGGAAAACCCAACGACGGAGGGTTGCGACCCCTCCAGAACTTGCCAAAGCCGCGTTTGCAGGTAGGAATAAAAGGGACTTTCTTCCGGCCTTTCCGCTGAGCGGATCAGGTCCATGGACCTTGCCGGGGAAAGACCCGAGTGCTGATAATTGGTCAGGCTCAGATGAATATCCCGGGAAACGGCCGACTTTTCAAGGACCCGGTTCAAATCGAGAACCGCCCGTTTATAGCGGGCCAAGTGATTGTACGTCGGCCGGCTTTTTAAGGAGGTGAGATTCGGGGATAGATTATGGACGGCCCGGCGTGTCCAGGTATCGGATGAAGAACTCAGGGATCCTTGATGGCCGTGGAGGAGGCCGAGAAGGCCTTCGCAATTGGCATCCAGGATTTGGCATGGCACTTGCCGTCGAAGGAGGGCGCTAAAAAGTTTCGCAATCCCCCCCGGGGGTTCGCAGGGTTTGGCCACGGGGGGATGAACCAGGAGCATTCTGGGTCTGTATCCCATCGGCTCCAAATCTTTTTTTCCCATCGGCATCATGGAGGAAGATTGGGCGGGAAGTTACCGATAACCGCTCAGGGAAAAGGGATCATA
>CAZIDC010000443.1:0-3192 GCA_964537885.1 uncultured Syntrophaceae bacterium
GCCGGCAAGCCAGCTTATAAACCTCATCCAGAGCAACCGGCAATAACCTAATTCTGTCTGTTTTTTCGAAAGGACTCCTCCCATGGTTGGAATTTCCTATCACCTTGATGAAAAGGCAATTTTCAAACAAGAAAAGCTCATCCCCTTAGAATTAGAGGAAGCTGCCCAAAAAATTAGGAACCGTAAAACCCAAAGCGTAAGTCCGCAGAAGACCTGCTCGGACATCCGGGCGCATGCGGTCTTAACGCTTTTCATCCTGGCAACCCCCTGAGAAAAGCAACCGACCACTCCTTTTTCCTTAAGAGCCACGCCCGCCGCTTTTTAAAGTCTCCCCTCCCCCCCCGGGGTACCTTCTCGTCATCCTTAACCCATTTTCCGCAGTTATGAAGAAAAAGCTGAGTAATATCAGCATGGCATAGTAAGAATCAGGCCGTTTTCTCCACTACATTTTCGATCATCTTTGACCTGTTCAGGATAAGAATCTTCATTCTTTTAAGAAGCACCTTAAGTTCCATTGACGGCGTAGCCACCATTCGGAGCCCGAGGATTTTATCTCGCGTCGGCAGGAGCACATCAAGAAATCCCAGCTCGCGCAACTCCTCCAGTTGTTTTCACGGGGCAGTTTTTTGCCTTCTCCTTGCCATTTGTCCCTTTTTCCTATGGCCCCATAGCCGATAGCCGAAAAAGATCGGCCCGCAATTCCGGGACCGCCCCTCCCCATGCTGGATTAATCAGTTGAGAGGTTGTAACCTTCTTTTATTAGAAAAATCACAATAACCAACCCAGCGATTGGATCTGCCTGCCATAAGCCGTATAAATAGTTCAGCGTTAATCCAAGTAATAAAGCAATGGACAAAAACACACAGGCCAGCGTTTCCTTGGAGTCGGCGATCAAGCTTGTGCTCCCGATTGCTTTTCCGGTTTGATATTTCAGGTAAAACAAAACCGGCATTACGATTATGGAGGCGACGGCCACCATGATTCCCAAAAGGCTCGGATTCGGAATTTCCTGCAAATATAGTTTCTTGCCAGATTCATATAGAACGTAAGCTCCAAGTATAAAAAAGGAATAAGCGATTAATCTTGTGGCCCTCCTTTCAAACTTTTCCTTTTCCTCTTCTGATATTTCCTCAGATTTTCTAAACCTCCAGATCATCACGCTTCCCGACAGGGATTCCACGAAACTGTCAAGACCAAATCCGATTAGGGCTATGCTCCCCGCCAACGATCCGGCGAAAATTGATAATATTCCTTCTAAAATATTGTATCCCACTGTGAAGTAGGACAGCCAAAGCGCTTTTTTATGAAGCCTTGAATTCATAATATGAATGCCCGCTTATTCATATGTAGAGGATCTCCCGAAAGCCGGATATTCTAAGGATTCGCTATACCTTTACATTATAGCCATTCAATTTACCAATTGAAATTTTCTTTTAATCCCTTTTCCCTTCTTGATCTATCTTACCCTCCCCAACCCTTGACCAAGATCAATCATCCCTGAAACTTGTATCTTTTCAACATGTTTCCCCGCTGCTTCAGCCCCCGCCCCAAAATATTTCAAAAAAACTCTTGACAAAGGTTTCTCCCGGTTATATATTTAAGTGTATTCTAAAATGCTTATTTAAATAAAACAGGGAGAAACAAACGTGCAGCCTTCTGAGATGTTTAAGGTATTATCAGTAGAAACGCGGGTTAAAATAATTGACCTGTTAAAAGCCAATGGCCCAATGGGTGCAAAAAAAATTGCCGAACTGCTCGCCATAACCCCCGCCGCTGTATCCCAGCATCTAAAAATCTTAAGGCAAGCAGGTCTTGTTCGGAATGAAAGAAAGGGATACTGGATACCGTATTCAATAGATGAAGCAGCCTTGAAAAACTGCGGGATGGTATTGAGCGAAGTCTGCACGTGCGGATGTGCAGGAACGGGAAAATTTCAGGAGAAAGAATTGCAAAGAGCCAATATGGAATCGTTGAGGAAGTATGAAGAAGATTTAAGAAACGAGCTCCGGACGGTGCGGTTGAGGATGAAAGAAATCGGACTTCGCAAAACGTAGGGGAATTTTTTTTGGAAAATAAGTTAAGCTACTACTTAAATACTTAATATATCGCCGGCTTTTCCCGGGAGAGAACCCGGTTAAAGAATAACCACCAGTGGAAAGGAGGTGATCAAAATGGCAGACAAGAAGAAGTCATGCGGCTGCGGGTGCATTGAAATGAAGCCCAATACCCAAAAAGCCAAAAAAGACAAGAAGAAAGCTAAAAAGTCCAAGTAGGGCACGCTGGAAATGGCTTCGCTAAAGGGGGTGGAGGCAAAAAGCGGGACCTCTGCCCCCTTCCACAAGAGGGAGGCAGCATAGAATGCTCTTCCTAACACTGTTGGGGTTTTTCATGGCTATCCTGGCCAATATGACAGGAATAGAGGGTGGAATAGTTTTCGTTCCCTTGTTTATACTCCTTTTTGGCCTATCCCCCCAGGAGGCTGCGGGAGTGAGCATGGCCACCATGATTTTTGGCTTGGGGGCAGGTTCTTTGGCTTATGCGCGCCAGAGACGAATAGACTACCGCCTTGGCCTGAGCTTACTTGCGGTTTCCCTGCCCGGGACCATCCTGGGAGCCTTGCTCACCCCCTACCTTCCCGCCAAGACATTAGAGCTTCTTCTGGGCCTGCTTCTGGTCCCTCTCGGTTTGAGGATGATCCTTCGCCGCGAGTTAGGCAAATTACAGCCAGCAATGCAAGAATCCTCATCGGGTTGGGAAAGAGTGTGGATCGACCGTGGAGGAGCGGAATTTCGCTATTTCATTCGCCGGCTGCCGCTTGGCCTTTTGATTTATTTCTTCATAGGATTCGTGGCGGGTTTGTTGGGAATAGGGGGAGGGGCTATCAAAGTGCCCACTTTGATTTTCTTGCTCGGGCTTCCCCCCCACATAGCCGTAGCCACCTCCGTATTCACGATGGCCTTGACGGCACTGGTAGGAGGGGTCACCCATGGGGCCATAGGGCATGTTCTTCCTAGGTATGTTCTTTACTTAGTTCCCGGTGTGTTGGTGGGTTCTCAGTTCGGTGCTTGGTTGGCTAAGAGGACCCCCGCAACCTTCCTTGCGAAGTTGCTGGGATGGATTGTAATCCTGATAGGGTTAACCATTTTGGCCAAAGCGTTTAGTCTTTGGGTCTCCTAAGCTAAAAGCTGTTCA
>CAZIDC010000444.1:0-3188 GCA_964537885.1 uncultured Syntrophaceae bacterium
CCAGCATTCCAATTATCTCGCATTTTTTAGATTTTCATAGGCTTCAACGGAGCCGATGTCATGCCACTGGCCTTCGTCGATAATGACGCCCCGGATCGATCCCGCTTTTTCCATGATTCTTCTGATAAGAACGGAAACGACGGATTCGATTTTTCCTGCTTCCAGGAAACGGAGAAACGATTTCTCAACGGCATAGATGCCGGTGAAGAGGCAGCTCTGAACGCCGGGATTTCTTAGGGTGTGCCGGAGGTCGCAGATTTCACCGCGCTCATTAATATTTACGTTCAGAAGAGGGCCGCTGCTTCGGAGAGCCAGCGTCACCTCCGGTCGCTTTTCTTCATGGGCTTTCAGAAGCCTCTGCAAGGGAAGGTCGGTCATCACGTCCCCGTTGTAGCAGAAGATGGCGTCGTCCTCCTCCAGGAGATCTTCAATGTTCTTAAGTCCCCCCGCCGTGTCCAGGAGGACAGGTTCATGGCGAAAAGTAATGGGCACGCCCCGCCATTGCCCGTCGGGAAACTTTGCCGAATAAACTTCCGGGCAGTGATGGGTGTTTACGATGATGCGTTTCACGCCGGCGCTCATAAGATGATCCATCACGTAGGAGATGATGGGACGTCCCCCCATCTCCAGGAGCGGCTTCGGACACCGCTCCGTCAGAGGGCGCAGCCGCGTCCCCAGGCCGGCGCCCAGGATAAAGGCGGTTTTGAATCTCCGTCCTTTCAATGGCCTTTTACCGGTGGAAAATCGGAATAATGGAATGATGGAGTGTTGGGTATAGCTTTCAGCAATCCGAAAACTATCAGGTCTCGTTTTTTGCTTTTTGAGGATTTTCCCATTATTCCAAGTTTTCTTAGTATATTTTCTTAATTTCCGCGCCCCGGAAGTAGTGCTTCAGGATTTTCTCCGCTGAAAATCCCCGGGCGGCCATGACGGCGGCGCCGATCTGGCAGAGCCCCACACCGTGTCCCCAGCCCGCCCCGTGAAAGGTAAATCGCTCGGCTCTCCCGCGGGGATCCTGTTGCGCCTTCACAACGAAGGCACTGCTGTAAAGGTGACTCCGGGAAAGCCACCGGCGTATTTCCAGTTCCTTTCCCACGATCACGCCTTTCTTCGAGCCGACGATTTTCAGCCGGCAGATCCGCCCCGAAGGGCCCCGGCGAAGGGGTACGATCTCTTGCAGGTCGCCGAAATCGAAACCCGATTTTTCTTTCAGGATCTCTTCGAGTTCTTCCCGAGGATAGGCAACCGTCCAGCGGAAAAAACTTTTGGTCTCGCGGTCAATCGAGGGGAGTATTTTTTCGAGAAGATCTTCGTCTCTTGTGTGGCAGTAGGCCTCCGGGGCTGAAAGGATCCAGTGAGCCGCTTCTTCCTCGGTGGCGATGGGGGGATGCGCCATCGGTGCATCCGCAAGGCTTGTCAGATAAGGAACCCGTTTATCATCCCAGGCCGTCGCGAAGTCTTCGGTCCGTCCTCCGCAAGCCTTGGAATATCGGGCATCGCAGATTTCATCCTGATAAGCGATTACCCTGCCGAGGGTTTCCCGTACGGCCTCTTCGGCCTGGACGGAGGCAATCTTACGGATCCCCTGGTAGCGCTGGCAGTGGTCGTCGGCGCAGACATCGAAAAAATCGTGGTCCTCCCGGTCATACCAGCGGATCACCTCTCCTTCCTTTGCGAGGATCTTCGGTGCCGGCCGGGGTCCTTCTTCCCCATTCTTCTTCCGGTCGAGCGCGGCCAGAAGCCAGCTTCGGGAAAGGATGGCGTGAACCTTCAGGAATTCCATCGGAGCGGCGGCGTTCATTTCCGAGGAGATGACGCTTTGCAGGTAGTCCTCCAGAAGGATTTCATTGATGGCGGCGATCGTTCCGTCCTTGCGGGGCCGAATAATCAGGTTCCCCTGAAAGGCCTGATCTTCCTTCCTTTCCCAGTGGAACCGGTTTCCGATGGTGACATGAAATAGTTCGAAGGTCGCATCCTGCGGGGCGGTGAGCCGGATCGACGGAGAACGCGCGATTTCAAGATGGGCTTCATCGGTGAGCACGACCATGCCCGACATCGCCTTTGCTGAGAATCGGCCGGACACCAAACCGAACCCGTCCCCGCGGAAATCTCCATGCAGGCAGCCGGAGACTTCAGCCTGCCGGTCCATGATCCCCACCGTAATTCTCGGCTGGTTTCTCACCGGGCGTTTAAACCTCCAAAAAAAGAAGATCGCCTGACATCGTCTAAGGTTATTCTTCTTCCGAAGGTATTGTCAACCCTTCGACCTCCCTTTTTTCTCCGGTCCCGCGAGCTTGACTCTCTGCGGCAGGATCCTTTATGGACTGATTAATAATTCTTGATTCTCTGTACAGGCGGAAGTAGCGGAACCCTTTGATGACAGAAGGCCCTATTTTTATTAGATGTGCTTAGCAATTCTTATTAGGGGCGGGGGAACCGGCCCCGGAGGCAACTATTCGGAAATTCCGAATAGTTCGCCGGGAAGGACAGCCGGAGGTGTCCCGGCTGATCGAACACTATAACCTGGATGCCATTCTCGCGGTGGGTTGCCGGGTGCGCCCGGTTCGCGGGACCCGGTTTCGTCTCTGGGCCACGGAACTTCTGCGGGCGTTTCAAGCCTTCACGGAGTTTTCAACAGAAAGTGTGAAAATCGTGTGGATAAATGCGTTGGCTATGTAGTTTTAACCGCAAAAAATAAGTACTTTTGGCAATCTGCCTATTTTTGAGTCAAATTAAAGCCTAAAGAATTCATCATGTTAAAACTTCAGGGGTAGGAAATGCCCATATTCACGGGGTTCCAGAACCCTACCTCTTGCCGGATCCCTATTTTATCAACAGTTTTCTATGCAGCTTCTCTAAGAAGCCCCATAAAAAGGCCCTTTTCCAATAGTTCAGCCAGGAAGATGCGGTATGTGCGGGGGCCCCGAAAATTCCATCAGTCTTTGAATTATCTATGCTTCCAAAGACAGGGGACCCGTTCCCTCCGGAGAATTTTCCGGAGGGAAAAGAATGGCGAAAAAAATCAAAACTTTTTATAATGAAATCAAGTTTCCCGGCATTCCCGGGAAGAGGGCGGAGCGTTGATGGGCAGAATTCTCACTGAAAAGATATGAACATCAGCCGCACAGAGGCCAGAGAGGGCTTTTCCAAAATCTCCCTGGCCCTTATTGAGTCAGCCGGGAAAGGAG
>CAZIDC010000445.1:0-3186 GCA_964537885.1 uncultured Syntrophaceae bacterium
TAATTGGGACGCAGATTTTCGCAGATACTCGCAGAAACAAAAAAGACGCTATGCCCATAGCGCTAAGCGCAGGGTGATTTATGGACTTTGGCCATTTTTATTCCGGGATTCCGATAACTGCCGGGACTCCAAGTTGATGGGCGAGGGTGCCAAGTTCTTCGAGAGTAATCTCATCGACCGGAATCCCATCCCTCTCACGGAGGGCCCTTTCCATCCACGTCCTCTCCCCGGGGACACTAATTTCGCTGAAGCCTTCAGCCAGCTGGGCCCCCTTGACATAGACCACAAGCTCGTCCACCCGTCTTTGAAACTCTTCCAGAGGGGTAAAGCTGGCAATATCGATGGCAATGAATGCCTGGGAATAACCCCAGGCCCACGGTTGCCCTTTTCTCTCCTCTAAAAGCTCGCCGCAGTGCCTGCCACCGGACAGGATACCCGTCATAATATCGATCATCAGGGAAAGTCCTGAGCCTTTATGCTGGCCCATGGGCGCCATTCGTTTGCTTTTTAGAATCGCTGCGGGATCATCGGTCGGCTTTCCTTCATTGTCCAACCCCCAACCGAAGGGAACTTTTCGCGCCAGCCGGTCGTACACCACGAGCTTGTACCAGGCCGCCTGGGACATGGCCATGTCTAAAACCACCGGCTCCCCGGATGCCCTCGGGGCACTTATGGAAAGGGGGTTGTTCCCGATCCTGGGTTCCTTTGCTCCCCAGATTGGCAGGTTTGATTCCGTGTTGACAAAACATATCCCGATACAGCCTTGCCTTGCGGCAAGCACAGAGTAATAGGCGGCTCGGCCCCAGTGGGAGGAGTTTCTAACGAGGATGAATCCCACCCCTGATTTCTTCGCCTTGGCAACAGCCATTGGCATGGCGTGACTCCCCACTACACTTCCCAGTCCGAGATTTCCATCTAAGTGGGCGATCACCGGGGTCTCTTTAATCACCTCGATTAGGCCTTTTGGATTTATCTTCCCGTTGCGGATTAGGGTGATATAACCGGGAAGCATCCTTACCCCGTGCGAGTCCACGCCGCATAGGCTGGCTTCGACCATCACGGTCGCCGCGGTTTGGGCATCTTCCCTTGGGACACCGACGGCCCGGAAGATCTTTTCAGTAAAGGTGCGCAGATTATCCGCCTTAAGCCGGGTAGCTGTTCCTTTGCCATTCAAAGGCTGCCTCCTCGTCTCGATGGACATCTGCTTTTCTTTACCGGGAGCGAGTCGGGCTTCTATTTGATCTAAATGCATGCGGCGATGGATTGACCGCCAAAGCCTGAATTCATCCCCCAGCGCCGCGATATCGGCAATCAAGTCGGCGGAAGCCTGCTCGAGTTCATGGTCAATGGTTTCGGCGGCGGCAACCGCCAGATGCGCCGCAACCCGTGGGGGTATCGTTAGGCATAGCGGAAGAAGGGCGTCGTTGGTGATATCGTCATCAACCGGTGATTGAGCCACTCCGCTCTTCCTCCACTTGCGCATGAGCACCAAGGCCCGTTGATCCCAAAAGGCAAGATGGGCAAAAGCTGAGGCGATGGTCCAGCCCATTTCAAGGGGCAGGGTCAACTCTTCGTCAGTCAGTCGGGCAGTAAGAGCGGCGAGCCTTGCACGTTCGCGGTTATTTTCGGCGACAAAAGGGCGTTCCATGATGAGGTCTCCATACATCAAAGGGGTTAGGTCTCAACGGGCTGTTGCTCAAATCAATTTCATGCTTCGACAAGCTCAGCATGAGCGGAAAAGTCACATAATTTAACATATCACCGTTCGCCCTGAGCCTGTCGAAGGGCACTCACGTTCCTTCCCTCTTGCTTAATGTTGCGACCCCATTTCTTTTCACGAGCTCACCAGGCCAGTTCTTCATCCGCGATCGCCGGCCTGCTTTTTTACCCTTTTTCGTTCCCCACGATGATGACGCTGATCGTCGCGGAAGGAGGACCTCCGCCGAGGTTATGGGTTAACCCCAACCTCGGGTTCTTCACTTGCCGGGAGGGTTTGCCCGGATTCTTCAGCTGATCGGCTTTTCCCTGAAGCTGCTTATACTCTTCATAGAGCATGCGGATACCACTGGCACCCAGAGGATGCCCGAAGCACTTTAAACCGCCATCGGTGTTGATGGGCTGCTCGCCGTTCAGATTGAACCGGCCCGCCTTGACATCCTCCCCGGCTTTGCCGCGCGGGCTGAACTGCAGGTCCTCCATCACCACCAGCTCGGTGATGGAGAAGCAGTCGTGGACCTCCGCCATGCTGATCTCTTCCCGGGGGTTTTTGATCCCGGCCTCGGCATAAGCGGCCAACCCCGCTCGGTAGGTTTCTTCCACGTGGGCAAAATCATAATTGGGGTTAATCAAGCCCTCCCGAGCCACGGAAATTTGCACGGCCTTGACGTAAATCGGGTCAGGCCGGAAGTTCCGGGCGAGGTCGGCCCGGCAGATGATGGCGGCCGCCGCCCCGTCGCTCACCCCGCAGCAATCAAAGAGCCCCAGCGGCCAGGCGATGATGGGGGCGTTTAAAACCTGATCCAGGGTGATCTCCCGCTGAAAGTGGGCCTTGGAGTGGAGGGAGCCGTTATAATGATTTTTTACTTCGATCATCCCGATGATTTTTTTCCCCTCTTCCGGACTTAATCCATACTTGTCAAAATATTTGGTGGCCATCATAGCAAAAGTGCCTGGAGCCGTCCGACTGTACCCTCTAAAGGTACTCATGCCGTCGGGGTATTTTCCGGTGCTGACCTGGGCGGCGGGCAGGCCGCTGTACCCGGAGTCCTTGAATTTCTCGGCGCCGAGAACGAGGACGATGTCGTAGATCCCAGCGGCCACCCCGTAGCAGGCGTTCCGGAAGGCGTCGGATCCCGTCGCACAGGCGTTCTGCACCCGGGTAATCGGAATGTAACTCAATTTCAACGGGGCGGCGAGGGCCTGACCGGTCTCGGCAGAAGAGTCCGTGCCAAACCAGGCCGCTTGAATATCTTTGGGTTCGATCCCGGCATTTTCATAGGCTTCATACGCCGCGTCGACAATCATGTCATCCAAACTCAGGTCCCAATTCTCTCCAAACTTGGTACATCCCATGCCGATAATCGCTACTCGATCTTTGATACTTCCCATTTCTTTTCCTCCTTTGAATGTGAGGCTTGGATGGTTACGCCACCGGGCGGCATTTCCACCAGTAATTGTGAATTCCGC
>CAZIDC010000446.1:0-3184 GCA_964537885.1 uncultured Syntrophaceae bacterium
ACCGTGGGAATGATTACGGTGAGGGAAGCTCGCAGGGCGGGGATCGGTGATTCGAAGAGCATGATCGAACCCAAAGTGAGAGAAACTAATCCTCCGATCGTAAGGAGGCCGTAGCTGGCCACTTTGATTTCAGCAACGAAAAGGAAAACTCCTAAAAGAATCAATAACACCCCGGCGTAATTGACCGGCAAGGTGCGAAAGGCGAAGAAAGCCAGGATCAGAGAAATGCCGCCGATCACTCCCGGGAAAATGGCTCCGGGGTTGGAAAGCTCGAAATATAAACCGGCCAGGCCGATCATCATTAAGATGTAAGCAATATTAGGGTTGCTCAGAACCGCCAGAAACCTTTGGCGGAAGCCCATTTCCAGGACATTGATCTGCAAGCCTTTGGTCGCCAGTTTGATCTTCCCCCGCGGCTTCTCCACGGTTAGGCCGTCGATTTTTTCTAAGAGATCATTCAGGTCTTTGGCGATGAGATCGATGATTTTGATTTTTAAGGCTTCCTTCTCGGGGATGGACACACTGTCGCGTACGGCCTGCGCCGCCCACTTCACGTTTCGTCCTTTCTTTTCCGCTATGGATTGAATGTAGGCCACAGCATCGTTGACCACCTTATCGGCCATCGTCCGATCCATCTTCCCCCCGCCCACGGCGACCGGATGAGCCGCTCCGATGTTAGTGCCGGGGGCCATGGCGGCAATATCCGACGCCAAAGTAATAAAGACTCCCGCCGAGGCTGCCCGGGCACCGCTCGGGGAAACGTAGACGATGATCGGGATGTCGGAATTCATGATGTCTTTAATGATGTCGCGCATGGACATGTCCAGTCCGCCGGGAGTGTCCATCTGGATGACTAAGCATTCCGCCCGGTTCTTTGTTGCCTGTTCGATGGATTTACTGATGAAATCAGCGGTCGCCGGGGTGATGGCGTCGTTGATCTTGATGACATCAACGTTTTTTTTCTGAGCGACCAAAGGCCAGGGAATGGAAAGGAGAAAAACGCCCAGAAGAAAAAAGATTAAAAATAGATACTTTCTCATTAGATCTCCCTTATTTCGTTAGAAAATAGCTTCCAAATCCCCCCAACCCCCCTTTAGTCCGCCTAAGGCGGAGGGGGGCAAGGGGGGATTTTTGCGGTTTAAAGTTTATCATACTCCTGTTTTATCTTCTTCATGTCCTCCCACACCTCCCGCTTGCGGTTCGCGTTGCGCAAAAGATAAGCCGGGTGATACGTGGGCATAACCGGGATTTCCTGGTACTGATGGAACCGGCCGCGAAGGGCGGAGATCTTCTCTTCGCTCTTGAGTAAAGTCTGGGCGGCAAAAGTCCCCAGGGCGCAGATCAGCCTGGGCTGGATGACCTGAAGCTGCTTAACGAGAAAGGGCTCACAGGCCGCGATTTCATCTGGCTCCGGATTGCGATTCTCCGGCGGGCGGCACTTGATGATGTTGGCGATATAAACCTCTTCCCGCTTTAGCTGGATGGCCTGGATAATCTTAGTTAGAAGCTGCCCGGCCTGACCGACAAACGGTTCTCCCTGGAGGTCTTCATCCCGCCCGGGGGCTTCTCCCACAAAAACCAATTTGGCCCGGGGGTTGCCCACTCCGAAGACAATCTGGGTCCGGCCGGAATGCAGCTTGCAACGGCGGCAGTCTCCCAGTTCAGCCCGTAGGTCTTCCAAGGTGGAGGGGGAGGGAGAAGGCTTTATAATCGGACGAGGGGTTTCCTTCCCCAGGGAAGGCGCGGCCGCACGGGGCCACCCCGGAAAACCCCGGCCTTTCTCCTCTTCCAGATAATGGCGAAGACCGGTTGTGATTTCCCGAAGCTCTTCGAGAAGGGTGGTTCGGTCCACAATATTTAGCGGTGAGTCGTTCATCTCATTAACTGAGCTACGCGGTCGAGGATGCGGTCGGCCAGCTCTTCTTTGCTCATCAAAGGAAGTTCCTCGACTTTCCCGGCGCGGTCAATAAATTTAACGATATTGGTGTCCACCTGGAAACCGGCCCCTTCAAGAGTTACATCGTTGGCCACGATCAAATCAAGGTTTTTTTCGGCCAGCTTGCCCCGAGCGTTCTTGAGGAGATTATCGGTTTCGGCGGCAAACCCGACGATGATGCGCCGGCCTTTCTGTTTCCCTACTTCCATAAGAATATCAGGATTCCGTTCCAGCTCCAGGGTGGTTTCCACCCCGGTTTTTTTAATTTTTTTGAGTGACATGTCCTTCGGCCGGTAATCCGAAACCGCCGCGGCCATCAAAAGAATGGAGGCATGCTCTACGTTCTCCATAACGGTCTCCCGCATCTGCCCCGCGGAACGGACAGCGATGTGTTTCACTCGCGGCGGGACGGATAAGGTCGTCGGTCCGCTGATGAGAAGGACGTCGGCTCCCCTCCTGCGGGCTGCCCTCGCCAGGGCGAAGCCCATCTTGCCGGAAGAGCGGTTGGTAATGAAGCGCACTGGGTCAATGGCCTCTTCCGTGGGGCCGGCCGTAACCAGAACTTTTGTCCGGGTAAAGTCTTTGGGGGAGAGAATGTCTCGGATCTCTTCGACAATGTCCGCAACCTCGGCCAGGCGCCCTTTTCCTTCCCAGCCGCAGGCTAATTCGCCGGATTCCGGTCCTATGAAATGATAACCGCGGGAGCAGAGCTTTTGAAAGTTTTCCTGGCAGATGGGGTTCTGCCACATGTTGACATTCATCGCCGGGGCCAGGAGAATAGGCGCTTTGGTGGCCATGACGATGGTGGTGAGCATGTCATCGGCGATTCCTCCGGCGATCTTCCCGATGACGTTGGCCGTGGCGGGAGCGATGACCAGGATATCCGCCCCATCCGCGAGGGAAATATGGCCAATCTCCGACTCTCCGATCAGGCTAAAAAGTTCGGTGGCCACGGGGTTGCCCGAGAGGGTTTGCAAAGTCAGGGGAGTGATAAAGGCCTGAGCGCTTTTGGTCATGACCACACGGACTTCGGCTTCGGCCTTGACTAACTCGCGCACGAGTTCAGCCGCTTTATAGGCGGCGATTCCTCCAGTGATTCCGAGGACGATTTTTTTCCCTTTTAGCATCGTGATTCTCAGGATGAAAATTAACGAAAAAGATCAAGCTTTTTATACCAGCAAAATCAGGGAGTGTCAAGAAATTTAAGAAATTTAAGGGTTTCGCCTATTTCGGGAAGATTCAAAAAGG
>CAZIDC010000447.1:0-3182 GCA_964537885.1 uncultured Syntrophaceae bacterium
CGACTCCCTGCTCCCGAAGCAGGTGCGCTACCAGGCTGCGCTACGCCCCGACAATTTTTATAATACGGACAGAGAGCGAGAAAGTCAAGGAGAAAGGGGCAGGTGCTTCAACGACTGGATTTTCCAGACCAGCCGGGTTAAGGGCAAAACCAATGAGCGCAGTTGGTAGGCCAGCTTGGGGAAATAGGCGATCTTGAGAAGGTTTTTGTATAAGTCCAAGAATTTTCCCGCGCGGAATTGGATGACCCTTCCTTCCTGGGGAAACCCCCAGGAATTCATACGCCGGGCCTCGGCTTCCTCACGAAATATAACCCGGCATTCAAAAGGCGGCTCCATGGTGAAAAGGGGCTGAGCTTCCGGGTTGGACACCTCCTTGATTTTTTCCCCTAACCCTTCCCGCGCTTCGAGGATGTAATCCCGCCGTTTTTTTTCGTCTCCATAAACTACAGGGTCTTTGGCGATCGCGCAAGTGACCATCCAGTTCATCTTTTCCGAAACTTCCTGGCAGGCCGCCGGGCATCCGGAGAAGAAACAGACCGGTACCTTAAAAGGCGAAAGGACCGAAGCAAAGAGCTCGGCTTCGCAAACTCGATTTCCGTTCACCAGAATTTCGGCGATGCGGCTCGTGAGGGTGTGGGCGAGAAAACCGCCCTCGTTGCCGCCGGAGGCGTGGAGCCCGACAAAGAGGGCAAAATCCGCATCGTATAATTTTCCATAGCCTGCCGCCGGGCCGGTATAATACCCGGACACCAGCTTCACCCGCCTGTCCAGGTACCGGGGGATCAGGTTATAACCCGTGCGGTGGAAGTCTTTGACCACCACCCCCTTGGCGCCCTTTTCAAAGAGCGCGCCGGCCACGGCGTTGATATCCCGGGTCAACTCGATGCGCGCCTGCTGCCATTCCGGAGTTCCTAAAAGGGTATGGGTCTTTGTCCAGGCTCCGGTGGACCCTTCCAGGTCGGCGACGACGTAGGCAACCTTTCCTTTCATGGCTTGCGGGCATCGAGAAGGCGCTGGCTCACCTCGGCAACGATGCACCAGATCCCGTCGAGGGAGAAATGCTCCTGGATGGTGGAATCAAACATGACTGTCACCTGAGGAGGAAACTCTTCGTCCTCTTTCCAGAGGATGTAAGCCAGGGGCACTTTGGGAAAAACCGTCAGGGAAAAAGCCTTATCGCCGAAAAGAAGCTCTACCCCGCCGAGGACGGTCCCCGCCCGGCCGAAGGACCCAGGGTTCTTTCCAAAGGCTGTCTTCAGCTCCTCTACCTGAAGGGCGTGCGGGCCGCGGAAAAAGGTGGTCCCTCCTTTAAGTTCTTTCTCGCTGATCCAGGTTCGCGTGGGTTCACCCTTTTTGGCGTTCAGCAGGTAGAGGAGGACCATCAGGTAAAAAAAGTCCCGCAAATTCTCTTCCTCACAAAAATCTCCCCGCAGGCAAAGGATCTTTTGCTCCTCTGGAAGGATTAAATATTTCTGGTTGAGAATAGGCAGGATGTATCCTTTCCGGTCCAGGTTGTAAATGGCCTCTGTCCTGGCGCAGACCTCGGCCGGATCGGCCTTGGCCAGCTCTTCCCAATACAAAGCATGCGTTACCCGCTCATCTTTATGATTGTTGCTCATTGTCTCCTCCCCCGTGAAATAAGCCTTAAAGACAATCTCTGAGATCCACTTCTATTCGTTTCCTTCAGTTGGATAGGAAATTTCTTTTGAATTTTAGCCCTGCCCATGGCGGAATCCCTTTTGGCCCTTGACTAAATAATACCCAATCACCCAGCAGTTGGCAAAGCATTTCCCCCTCTTCTTTTTTCCCCTTCTCGGGCAACTAAATTGTATAGGGTTTTTTCAACTTTAGGCACTTAATTTGAGTCGAACCAAGTTAATAGGGAAAAGAGTTTTGTTTGGATTAGGATTTCGAGGTGGAAGGTTGCGAATCACGGGAGAAGAAAAAGGGAGAGAAAAAAATTGAGTCCAATAAGGAAGCCGGGTAGAATGGTTAAAATGAAGAAAACAGCGGAGATCGTTATCATTGGCGGCGGGATCATCGGGGTGTCCATTGCCTACCACCTCGCCCAAAAAGGGGCCAAGGACGTCGTTTTGTTGGAAAGAGGGATGCTCGGCGAAGGTTCTACGGCCAAGTGCGTAGGGGGAATCCGGGCTCAATTTTCCACGGAGATCAACATTCGGTTTTCTTTAGCGAGCCTCAAAACCTGGGAACATTTTGAAGAGTTAACCGGCTGTGACCTCGGGTTCAAAAAGGTCGGCTATCTTTTTCTGGCCGCCACTGAGGATGAATGGGTGATTTTCAAAGGAAATGCTGATTTGCAGCACCGATTCGGAATCCCCGTGGAGCTCCTCTCTCCTCAGGAAATCAAGTATCGTTGGCCTTACCTCAGAGTCGACGACCTTCGGGGAGGAACCTTCTGCTCCTTCGATGGTTACGCCGGGCCTTACGAAGCCTTGAGCGGTTTCGCTAAAGGGGCACGGCTAAGAGGAGTAAAATTTTACGAAGCGACGGAGGTTCAAGGAATCGTTCAGGATGGCGGGAAAATTGTTGGGGTGCGCACCTCTAAAGGGGATATCGCGGCTCCGAGGGTCGTCAATGCCGCTGGACCCTATGCCGCCGAAGTGGGGAAAATGGCCGATGTCGATGTGCCGGTAAAACCCTACCGGCGCCAGATTTTCCTTACCGCCCCCTTCGCCCACATTCCCGACCCCATCCCTCTGGTGATCGATTTTCACCGGGGGTGGTATTTCCGCCGGGAGGGGCTGGGGCTGCTTCTCTCCGGGCCCAAGGATGATTTCCCGAGTTTCAATATCAACGTGGATTACGACGCCATGGTGGAAGTGGCCGAAAATTCCATCTATCGTGTTCCCATCATGCAAAAAGCCGGGATCAACCGCGGCTGGGCCGGCTCCTATGAAATCTCACCCGACAACCATGCCATTCTGGGAGAAGCTCCCGGAGTAAAGGGGTTTTTCCTGGCCAACGGATTCAGCGGCCATGGCTTCCAGCACAGTCCAGCCGTAGGGCAGGTCATGACTGAATTAATCCTCGGCGAAAAACCTTCCCTTGACGTTTCCTGCCTGTCCGTTGACCGCTTCCGCAAAGGGCAACTTATCCAAGAACCCTTGACGGCTTTCAAAGAATAGACTGATTAATCCCTTCTCAAAATACAGCTTTTT
>CAZIDC010000448.1:0-3172 GCA_964537885.1 uncultured Syntrophaceae bacterium
AAAATTCCTTTGACACACAATTCTCTTTTTTGTATATTCAACCCGCCTCCAAGAGAGTTCTTATCAAACAAAATGAATGGAGAAAGGAGAAGGAGATGAAGAGCAAGAGAACGTTAAAGGCAAGGGGCGGCTTCCTAGCCCTTTTGGCTTTAGTGCTGGTCCTTGCCGGTATGATATCGCAAGCCGGGGCCGCACCGCCGGATGCAAAACCCGAATTTATATTGAGATGCGCCGGAACCATGCCCATTGACCATTTCATGACCAAATCGTTGGACTATTACGCCAAATTAATCAATGAAAGAACAAAGGGCCGAATGAAGATTGAGGTCTATCCGAGTAATCAGTTATTTAGCGACAAGGATCTGCCCAAGGCCTTGCCTTCCGGGGCAGCCGACATGGCCCAGGTCAATATGGCCATGTGGGCGGGTTTAGTTCCCCCCCTAGCAGTTTTTGATATCCCCTTTTTCTTCCGGGATCGGAATCACTACAACCAGTCATTGGATGCCCCCAAAATCAGGAACCTGTTGGATGGGGAGTTTGAAAATAAGGGAGTCAAGATCCTTTTCTGGATGGATTATGGATTTATGACCCTGATCGCCAAAAAGCCGATTAAGACCCTGGAAGATTTTAAAGGAAAGAGGATCAGGGGATATGGAGAAATTTCTACAGAGATGATTAACAATCTCGGTGGAGCCGCAGTCTTCCTGAGCGTCGGAGAGGTATACATGGCTCTCCAACGAGGAACGATGGATGGGGTTCTCACCTCCCTGGGAACAGCTTATGAGAGAAAGTTTTATGAGGTGGTCAAGAATTTACTCCTTTTTAAGGACGGAGAGTTAAACGTTCCGCCCCCCGTACTCATCAATTTGAAAAAGTTCAATGGATTGCCCCCCGAAATGCAGAGTACGCTTACCGCCGCGGGTAAAGAGGCCCAGAGATGGGCTTTTGCCCAGTGTCAGAAGGGAATGGAAGAATTCACAGTAAGGATGAAAGAGAAAGGAATGGACATCTACAATTTGTCCGATAAGGAAAGGCAGAGGTGGACAGAGGTCAATCAGAATATCCTCTCACACTACCTCGGCCGGACGGGAAAGGTCGGGAAAGAACTGGCCGACGAGGTCAGTAAGGTTCGATGAGAAATCGGAGCCGGGAGGGTCGGGGGGAGCCTTTTTGCCTCGGCCCTTTTTCTTTCTGAAAGGGAGATCAGGAATGGAAGACGGAATACGATCAGAATCCGCGTATGACCGGCTGATTACCGGCTGCGGTCTCCTGGGAGGAATTCTGATCGTATGCAACGGTCTCTTTGTTACCTATGAAGTGACCGTGCGGTACCTTTTTAATTCCCCCACCACCTGGGTTATGGAAGTCAGCATCTATGTAACCATGGCCAGCACCTTCCTTTCTCTGGCCTATGCCCTGCGGGAGAAAGCCCACGTCAGAGTCGACTTCATAACCAGCTACCTTTCCGGCCGGACGTTAATCCTGCTGGAAATCTTCACCTCTCTCTTGGCCATCCTTTACTGTCTGGTCCTGGGGTGGGAAGGTTTGAAGATGACCGCGGTTGCCTACCGAAACTGGGAGGTTTCTCCCTCGGTCCTCAGGGTACCCGTGTTCATCCCCCAGGTCTTCATTCCTTTCGGAAGCGCTCTGTTGGCCTTGGAACTTATCCGAATTTTGAAGAATCTTTTTCGGGAGCTGCCCGTTGCCAGAGATGCCCGAGAGGGATCGATCCTCCTCCGGCTGTGGATCACCGTCCTCTTCGGTGCCGGCCTGGTGATCAGCTTCGTTCTCCTCAAGGTCTCCGTGAACCTTGGCCTGCTGGTCCTTTTTTTTGCCATTCTTCTTTGCGGTATTCCGGTGGCGATCGCCCTGGGCCTTTTCGGGGTGTTCGGGTTCTACTTCCTTTTCGGCGGCGCCTCCATGCTGGTCCAGATCCCGGTCATGGCCTACTCGACCCTGGACAGCTTCGTCATGGTCGCTCTGCCCCTTTTCATCCTGACCAGTTGTGTTCTCCGGCTGGGGGGGGTGGGGGTCAGGATCTACCGGTTTGCCAACGTTCTGGTGCGCCATCTGCCCGGCGGTTTAGGGATTGCTTCGATTATCTTCTGCGGTTTATTCGCCGCCATGACCGGCTCCAGCGTTGCGGTCGCCGCTGCGGTCTCCATGATCGCCCTGCCCGAGATGCTGGCCAGGGGGTACAGCCGGAAGCTTACCATCGGGCTTTTGGCCGGAGGAGGAACGCTGGGGATCCTGTTTCCCCCCAGCATACCCATGATGCTCTACGCGTCCATGACCAACGAGTCCCTGGGAGCTCTCTTTATGGGCGGCGTGGTACCCGGGTTGATCCTATCCGGGATGTTCTGCCTTTACGTCGCCATCGCGGCCGGCAGGGACAAGAATATCCAGCGGGAAACCAAAGCCAGTCTCCCGGAGATCATCAAGGGAACTAAAGAAGGATTGGGGGGATTGATTACCATCGTCATCATCATGGGAGGTATCTACACTGGGATCATTACCCCGACTGAATCCGGGGGCATTGCCGGAGTTTACAGCATCATCCTCTGCCTCTTCATTTACCGCAGCCTCTCCGTGCAGGGATTGAGAAAAGCCCTCCTGGATACCTCCCGGATTTCCGCGATGATCCTGCTGATCGTTATCGGGGCCAATATCTCCGGGCAGGTCATTCTCATGGCCCAGATATCCCAGAATATCCTGCTCTGGGTTAAGTCCTTGGAATTCCCGGTCTGGGTGATCATTTTGAGCGTTAATATCTTTTTAATCATCATGGGCGCGCCCCTGGAGGCCGTATCCATTTTGGTCATTACCCTGCCGATTCTTTACCCGCTCATGACCGGCCTGGGATTCAGCGGGATCTGGTTCGCAGTCGTGATGGTGATCAACATGGAATTGGCACTGATTTCCCCGCCAGAAGGGCTGAATCTTTTTATCCTCCAGGACATGGCCAAAGCCACCGCCGGTGAAGTCTCCCGCGGGGTCATCCCTTTTCTTATCGTTATCGCCCTATTCCTGGTTCTAATCTCGGCCTTTCCCAGCATCTCTACCTGGCTGCCTGCTTTGATGCAATGAAAGATCCCGACAAAGATTTTACCCGCCCCCCATTTTTATTGTCACCGCTCCCGATACCCAGAGTGGAATGGGGACATCCTTTAGT
>CAZIDC010000449.1:0-3169 GCA_964537885.1 uncultured Syntrophaceae bacterium
GGATTGAAGAGACAAGTTTGTCGAAATTGGAAGGGAAAAGGATTTTTGAAAAATCCCTCTTACAAAAAAAGAGAGAATCCCCTAAAAAAGCTCTTTCGAGGAAGCGGTTCTTTGAACCTGAAAGTGATTTTCCCCCATTCACCACCAAGGCTATTTTGAATTTGGTTCCCCAAAATAGTCCCGTGATGATTTCGAGTTTTGAAGTAATGGCGCGACCGCCTCTGTTGGGGCCCGGGGGCCAGAGCGGAATCCATTGGCCCCAATGACACACCTTTCTCCATAGAACGAAAGTGTTACCAAATCTTTTTCGGTCCCCGTTCCCGAAGATCCCCCTCTTCTTTTTACTCAGACTGCGGGTTTGACGGCAGACACTTTTACACTGACCACCGATTTGGCCAACTCCTCGGCCTTTTGCGGAGAAAGATTCAAATTCTTGACAATTTCCCGCGCCGTCGGGTCATTGGCTAAAATTTCTGTGGGGAACACTGTTTCATCCAGGATTTGGATTTTCTGAAACCCTGCTTTTTGGATGGCGCCCAAATAACTCTCCTTGGTCTCCGCCCCGGCTACGCAGGCGGTATAGGCGGCTATGGAATTCCTAATTTCCTTCGGAAGTTCTTGGAGCAAAACGATATCGGAAACCATCAAGCGGCCTCCCGCTTTGAGCACCCGGAAGGATTCCTGGAAAACCCTCTCTTTGGCCGGAGACAGGTTGATGACGCAGTTGGAGATCACGATATCCGCCTGGTTGTCCGCCATCGGAAGGTTCTCGATCTCTCCCAGCCGGAATTCCACATTCATGAAATCCCCCTTCTCGGCGTTTCCTCTGGCCTTGTCAAGCATCTCCGGAGTCATGTCTACGCCGATCACCTTCCCGCTTTTCCCTACCTGACGGGCAGCCAGAAAGCAGTCGAATCCTGCGCCCGAGCCGAGGTCCAGGACGGTTTCCCCTTCCCGGAGCGATGCCAGGGCCAGCGGATTTCCGCACCCGAGCCCCAGGTTCGCTCCCTCCGGAACCACCTTGAGATCCTGATCGGTGTACCCAATGCTTTTGCTGATGATATCCGTTCCCTTGCCCCCGCCGCAGCAGGACGTGGCCGGCTGACAACAGGAAGTTCCCTGATTGGCAGCCCGGGCATAGCGATCGCGCACATATTTTTTGATTTCCTCTTCTTTCATTTTCCACCTCCGTTACTTCGTTTCGGTTCTGGATAGATCTTGCATCATGGCACCCAGAAAATCCCGGATTCCTCCGGCCAGGGAGTCGGCCTTGATCAGGGTAAAGCAACAGGTGGCCCCGTCCTTTTCCCAGCTGATCACCGCCAATTTATCCCCGGGCTTGATATTGGCCTTTTCCCTTAAATCCTTGGGCAGCACCATCTGGCCTCGCTCATCGACGCTGACCAAAGACTCCACTTTGCAGCAGCTCGAGTTCTTTCCCACTCCAGCCAAGCAACCCATTTTGCCTTTCTTAATCATTGCCTTTCCTCCTCCGAACATCTCTGCTTTCGCCGGCGCCAGAAATTCCCTCCCCGGTGCCTGGTAGTTTATCTCTTTTTCTGATTAATCAAATATTACTGATTAATATAATTTATCAGATTAGGTTTGTCAAGAGAATATTTCATAATTGGAAAAATTTATGTCATCTGCAATTTCGTTGGTAGTTAAGGCTTGAGCCTTTGATGCGAGGCAGAGATTAGCAGCGAAGGGGTACAGAGGCGGGAATGATTACCGATGGCCAAAAGAAAGAAACCACAAGGCGGATTTTTTCAGCTCATGACTTGGCAAACGTCCCCAAGGATAGCAATCATTCGTTCTATTTCCTCGGGAGCCACATTCAAGGCGGGCATGAATCGCAGGGTATTCTTTCGCGGGGCATTGAGCAATAGTCCCCGATTCAGGGCCTCTTCCACGATCTTCGGCCCAGTTTCCTTTGGGAGATCGAAGGCCAACAGGAGTCCCCTGCCTCGAACCTTACCGAATCCGTATTGTTTGGAAAGTTCCTCCAACCTGCGCCGCAGATAAGCCCCGGTCGCTGCGACGCTTTCCAGAAAGCCTGGCTTCGTCAGCTCCTCGATCACGGCACAACCGGCGGCCATCATAAGGGAATTGCCGTTAAAAGTCCCCCCCTGGTCCCCGGGTTCAAAGCAGCAAATATCTTCCCTTGCCGCGAGGGCGGCAAGAGGGACGCCCCCTCCTATGCCTTTAGCCAAAGTCATAATATCCGGCTCTGCGCCGTTATGTTCATAGGCAAACAATTTCCCCGTTCGGCCCATGCCGGTCTGGATTTCATCCAGGATCAAAAGGATTCCCTTTTGCCGGGTAATTTCGCGCAAGCCCTTCAGGAATTCATCGGTGGCCACCAAAACCCCGGCTTCTCCCTGGATGGGTTCGACCATAACCCCGACTGTTCTTTCATTGACCGCCGCTTGGACGGCATCCAAATCATTCAGGGGAACCTTGGGGAAACCGGCAACTTTCGGCTCATACAATTGCCGCCACTCCGCTTTCCCAGATGCGGACATGGTCGCTATGGTACGCCCATGGAAAGCGTGGTCCATCGTTATGATCTCATAGGCTCCCTGGCGATATTTCTGCCCCCATTTCCTGGCCAGCTTGATTGCCCCTTCATTGGCCTCGGCGCCGCTGTTGGCAAAAAAGACTTTCTGCAGACAGCTGTGTTTTACGATCAGGTCGGCCAATTTGATCATGGTCTCGTTGTAGTAGGCGGGGCTGCAATTGATCAGTTTTTCAGCCTGTCTGGCAAGGGCTTCCACCAGAATCCGGGGTGAATGCCCCAAGCAATTGACCCCCCACCCTTGCACAAAATCCAGATATTCCTTGCCGTCTGCGTCCTTCAGCCAGGACCCGTGTCCCTCAACGAAAACAACGGATGGCCGCTTCGTAATTTCCATAAGTGATGCAAATGAATATGGAGTGCCTGTCATGAATGCCTTCGCCCCTTTAATTGTTTCTTCTCTTCATTATCCTCCCTGAGCTTATTCTTCTGCTCATGGAATGTCAACTGATTAGGTATGTTGCCCGCCCTCATGACCTGTGCCAGCAGACTAACAATCAAGGACTTTCAACTAATCCCCCGGCCCGAATCCGAGATTACGTCACTCGCCATAACCAGGTAGAAGTTGGGTTTTATATTCCTGACCCAGCC
>CAZIDC010000450.1:0-3157 GCA_964537885.1 uncultured Syntrophaceae bacterium
TCCTTGAAAGCTACTTTAAGCTTGCTTAATTCCTCTCTAAAATTATGGATATTCTTTTGGGGTATAGCTATGACACCGGCTCCTACACGCATCCCCTGCAAGGTTTGAACGATTCCCAATTTTTCGCTCTCATACGATTTATCCTTTATAAGTTTTCTTGTTTTTTGACCGTATAATATCCTTTTCACTTTCATCTTATTCTTGGGGTCCAGATTCACAAGGCCAAACGTTACCAGCACATAATGCTCTAATTCCAAGCCATTAACGCTTATTGAAGGAGACCTCGAATATAAAAGGATACCTTCTTTCAACACCACTTCCATAAAATGATCATCTAAGCCTGCAAAGTTTTTGTTTGTGAAAATAAGTTGAATACTTTTCCCGAATTCTTTCTCCAGGCTAAAAGCGAGTTCCGAGATTCTCGTTCTTGCTTCAACTTCTTCATAATCCCTGTCATAGGAATCCAAAACTACCAGCAAATCTATATCAGATCGTCTATCGGCATCGCCTTTGGCTACTGACCCAAATAAGAAAATGTGAGCGACTTCCTCTACCGAGGCGTGCTTTGCAAATTTAAAAACCAACTCTTTAAATTCATCTTGTATCATTCTGACACTCCGCAAATTGCTTCAATTAATCGAAAGAGATCTTGCGTTCTTCCAAGTTTCTTACCATCAATTGCTCCCCCATAAATCTGTCCAGGCCTTATCTGATTTTCAATCTCTTGAAATGACCTCCAAACCTTTTCAGTACTCTCTCTAAAAATCTCTTGATTATTTTCCAGGATCAATCTGACCTTCTGATGTTTCTCTATGTGAATTCCCAGCTCAGCTGCTTTCGATTCTATCAAATGGAAAAGAGCATTAAAATAAGCTTCTATCCTTGTCGGAATTGAATTTATTTCATTTTCGGCATCGTGCTTGAACATAAGATACTTCTCTTTATGAGAGTTAGAATCCGACACATTTTCCTCCATTCGTCATATTATATCACGAAAATGTGTTTTTTGTTATCTTTCGTTATATTATATCGCGAATTATCCGAGATTAAATTGCCAGCCCATCATGAATACAGGTTATTTTAAAACCGGGACCTTCGGGCAGAAGGAGCCTTAGGTTCCTCATTCTTAAATAAGACGTAAAAGCATATCCCAATGATTTAAAATCATTTGGCGTCAAGATTATTTCGCTTAAGACACGGAACGGCTGACTGGGGTTGGCTATTACTTCGCTGATGGTCTGGATGAGACGAAATAGGCGCTGTGTTTTCATCTTGCTCCCAGAATATTTCAATGAAAAATTGAATTCCAGGAAAATCAAAGCGCCAGTCTCAATTTGGCGACTGGGAAGAATGATTCTGAAACATTTACTGGCAAGAATGCGGCTTCATCTCGAAATATACAGAATCCGCAGGAAAAGTCAAGAAGTGCAAGGTAGAGACCGAGTTAATCGGACGGGCCGCCGGTTGCGATGGGCACGTGAATCAGGGTCGGGCGGTCCGCGGCAAAGCCTGCCTTGATGGCGCCGGCAAGCTTTTGGGGATCTTCAATGCGCACGCCCCGGGCGCCGAATCCTTCAGCAACCTGGTCGAAACGGATCCGCCCCAATTCGCAGGCAACCGGCGTCTCCCCCCGTTTCCGGAATTCGCGCGCCAGCAAATCAGCTCCGGTCATCGCTCATTCCTTCATCGGTTATGATTCGGGCTCTTTAACCGGATCCGTCTCTCGGGAATTCACAAGACTTTTCCCCGTCAACCAACTTTGAGGTTTTGCCCGCAGTGAGGGCAGGTTTTCGGGGCGCCTTCATAGCCCCTGCCGCAATAAAAACAGGGGGTCGCAGGTGCCGCAGGTTGGGGTTCCGCTGACCCGGCGGCAAGTCTCTCTTTTCTTTTGCGGGCAACGAAGTAGAGCGGGAGAAAAATAATTAAAAGGAAAAAGACCCCGATCGACCAGAGAAGACTCTTCCCGACGCTGTACCCCCGCTTCTGGGAGTCGAAGAAAACCCAGAGAGCTGCGACTAAATTAATAGAAAGGATTAAATAACGCATAAAATTCAGCGACTCCTTGAACCCTATCTTTTCAGGTTATCATACCACGCCAAGTTTTTCTTGATCAGTTCCGGAATGGGCAACTGATAGGGGCAGCGCGGCAGGCAATCGCCGCACTCCGTGCAGTTCCGGGCTTTCTCCACTACTCCCTTGACCCAGGATATTTCATCCGGACTGCCGAACCTCCTGATGACCGACTTTATACCCATCATGAGCTGAATGTTTATCCCTTCCGAACAGGGCTGACAATAATCGCAGCGCCGGCAAAACTGGCGGTCGAATTCCTGCCGTAATGTTTTAATCCGAACCTGGTCTTCTTCCGTGGGTTGAATCCCCGCGCTAAAAACCATCCAGTTTTCCCGGGCCCTTTCCAAGGTCTCTGATCCGGGGATGGGAACGATGTCCGGCGTCGAGAGAACAAACCTCAGGGCCGGCCCGGCTTCTTCGATCACCCCGCCGGAAAACGGCTTCATGGTCAGGATGCCCACATCTTTGGACCGGGCCAAAGGAAATACTTTCTCGTTGGCTTCGGATTCGAGAAAGCTGTAACAGGCCATGATCACTTCAAAGCGGTCATCCTCGACGACCCTCTTCAGGACGTCCAGGCTGTGGCTGGTCAAGCCGATGTGGTCGATCAGGCCTTCTTCTTTGGCCCGCTGCAGCCCGGCGTAGGCCCCTCCGGCTCCCATGACTTTCTCGTAATCCTCGAATTTGGAAACATTGTGCAGGTGATAAATATTTATTTTTTTCACCTGTAACTGCTTCAGGCTCTCGTGCACTTCGTCGAAGATCTTTTCCGTGCGCACGGGTGATTTGGAGGAAAGGACAACTGGTTTTTTAATTTCTTTCAGGGCCAGGCCGATCCGGTGTTCGCTGGTGGTGTAAGCCCGGGCAGTGTCCAGGAGATCCACACCCATCTCCACTACCGCCCGGACTACGGAGACGGCTTCTTTTTCGCTCACCCGCTGGATGGGAATCGACCCCCATCCCAATTTATTCACTTTTAGATTCGTCCGGCCCAGTCTTACTTTTTCCATGAACTCCTCCATTTTATTTTATTAATTAGGACGCAGATTTTCGAAGATAAAGGCGGAGGAAATTTTTCATTTAA
>CAZIDC010000451.1:0-3146 GCA_964537885.1 uncultured Syntrophaceae bacterium
GGAGTCATCGGCTCGTCGGGAACAAAGAGAGGAAAGTTTCCATCATAGTACTCCCATCCCAGGCTCTCTTTGGGAAACATTCTGTTCTCTTGCTCGAGTCGCTGGGTCAGCTTCGTGCCGGGTATGGGAACTGGAAGCAGAACCTGGATCGTGTCTATCTTGGCCTGTTTGATGAATCTCCGAAAATATCTTTCCCGTTCTTGGGCTGGTATCCGGATGAGCGCACTTTTCTCAAGGGGATAACCAAAAATGAACATTCCGTGGATCAAGAATCCAGCCTGATAATACAACCGGGATAAAGAGATCATATCTTCGGGCTTCAAATGCTTGTCCATTGCTCCCAGCTCTTCGGGAATGGGGGACTCAAATCCTATGGCTACCACATTGATTCCCGCATCGCGCATGGCTTGAAGCAGCTCTTTATCTTTGGCCTTATCCAGGCGGATCTGAACGGTTAGTTCGAACCGTTTTCTGATGGTTATCTGGTATTCGTGCAGAAGATGGCAGAGGCGCAGGGTTTCCAGCCTGTCCTGGCCAAAAAGATCGTCAACAATGAAAAACCGCTTGGCTCCGAATGTCTCAAAGAGAGAGGTAATTTGCGCCATCAAGCGTTCGGGAGTCGCATAGCGCGGCTTGCCCTTGACGGTACAAAATTCACAATCCATCCCGCATCCGCGAACACGTCCTACGGGAAAAAGACGAATCTTGGCGTAACGCACCAGCGAGAAATCGGGAATGGGAAGAGGGTCAAAATCGGTTAAGAGTTCCCGCCCCTCGGTCTGGACAACCTGATCGTTATTCAGGTAAGCGATGCCTCGAATATGATCTCGACGGAGCCGGCCCTCGAAGGCATAAAGCAGTTCCTTGATCGTTTCTTCTCCTTCCCCGATCACGACGAGATCAATTCCGTTATGCAATGCCTCGGCAATATTCTCCTCGATGAAGTGCTGTCCGCCGGCAAGGGTAGGTACACCCCTTTCCCGATAAAACCGGGCGAGTTCATATAACCTGGGAATCGTGCTGGTCAACCCCCCATAGAATCCCACGACATCTGCCGGCCTCAATTTTTGCAGGGTTTCATGGTCCGGCAGCCCCAATCCATTTCTGGGCGCGGATCTCTGATAATTATTCTCATCGATGACCTCCACATCCCATCCTTCCATCTCATGGACTGCGGTGGCAACACTGATCGGGCCAAGGGCCGTTGTAACTCGGGCGATACGAGAATAGATGTTGAAAGCAGGATATGCCGGGATGACAACCCTTAGCCTGCGCCTTTTCCTTGACTTCCCATTTGCCCATTCCTTTGATTCCTGCATACGTGTCCCCCTTGCTTGCTTTTTATAGCTAATCATTGATGGGATTAAGCAACAAAACCAACAGCCCCTTTACGATAATTCTCAAAATGTTTCGTTTTGTTTCTTCTCAAATTCTACAATTCATCCTTCTTTTACGGTTAAGGATGGCAGCTCGGGTAATGAAGCCGCAATTCCAGGCTTGGATTTCGCCAGCATCGCTCTGAGTTCCTCCCCCTGCACCACTTCCTTCTCTAAAAGAAGATGGGCCAACTCATCCAGGACCTTCCGGCGTTGGGATAAAATTTCCCGCACCCTTTCATGCGCTTCCTCGATGACTTTGGAGATTTCCTCATCGATCTGGGCGGCTTTTGCTTCGCTGTAGTTTTTGCCGGCAGAAAAGCTATCCGGGAGGAACATGGGTCGCCGCTCGCGTTCGTAGGTCACCAGGCCCAGTCGATCGCTCATGCCGTATTCCGTGATCATGGAACGGGCGATGTCCGTGGCCCGCTGCAAGTCATTCTGGGCTCCGGTAGAAATCTCTCCGAAGACCAACTCTTCAGCTGCCCTGCCCCCTAAAAAAACGGCCAACCGGTCCAGCAACTCCGAGCGGGTCATCAAATAGCGGTCCTCTGTAGGCAGTTGCTGGGTATACCCCAGGGCGGCGATCCCCCGGGGAATGATGGAGATCTTGTGCACCGGGTCGGCATGTTCAACCGATTCAGCCACAAGGGCATGCCCGGATTCATGGAAGGCGATGATCTCTTTTTCCTTTGAGTTCATCACCCGTTTCTTTTTTTCCAGCCCGCCGATGACCCGGTCGACAGCCTCATCGAAATCGGCCGGCTCCACTTTTTCTTTGTTCTTCCGGGCCGCCAGCAGCGCGGCCTCGTTGACCAAATTGGCCAGGTCGGCCCCCACAAACCCGGGTGTCCGGGCGGCGATCTGATGAAGGTCCACTTCCGTAGAAAGCAGAACCTTCTTGGAATGGATTCTCAGGATGGCCTCCCGGCCGTTGATGTCCGGCCTGTCTACCAGGATCTGCCGGTCGAACCGCCCCGGGCGCAGCAGGGCCAAGTCCAAGATTTCCGGGCGATTGGTGGCGCCCATGATGATGACCCCTTTGTTGGTTGCGAACCCGTCCATCTCCACCAGAAGCTGGTTTAGAGTTTGTTCTCGCTCGTCGTTTCCTCCCATCACGTTGATGCCCCGGGCTTTCCCCAAGGCGTCCAGTTCATCGATAAAAATAATGCAGGGAGCGCTGGCCGTCGCTTGGGAGAAGAGATCGCGGACGCGGGCCGCCCCTACGCCTACGAACATTTCCACGAACTCGGAACCGCTGATACTGAAGAAGGGAACGTTGGCCTCTCCGGCCACCGCCTTGGCCAGCAGGGTTTTACCGGTTCCCGGCGCGCCGAGGAGGAGCACGCCTTTGGGAATCTTCCCACCCAGTTTCTGGAATTTACCCGGATTCTTCAGAAAATCCACCACTTCCTGAAGTTCATCTTTGGCTTCATCGATTCCGGCCACATCGGCAAAAGTAGTCTTGGTTCCATCCTGGGCAAAAAGCTTGGCCTTGCTTTTGCTGAAAGACATAACCCCCATCCCCGGCCCCATCTTTTTCATGGCAAACCGCCAGATCAAGAAAAAAAGCCCGATGGGGATGACCCAGGAAAGAAGGGTGCTTAAGAATTTACTTTCATAAAGTCCGGAATACTTTACCTTCTGTTCATCCAGCTCCTTTACCAGGTTGGGATCCTCCACCCGAACCGTGGCGAAATTTTGCTCCTTTTTCTCCTCTTTTCCTTTTAATGTTCCGGTGATGTTTTCCGGGCCGATGGTCAAGCTGCT
>CAZIDC010000452.1:0-3118 GCA_964537885.1 uncultured Syntrophaceae bacterium
GAGATCTCTTCTTTGGGAATTTCTTTCCGCTTTTTCCCCAACCCGGGGATGAAGGGCGAAACGAGGAGGAACAAAGCCAGGATCAACGAAACTGCGGCTAAGGGTCTTGTAAAGAAAATGGAAAAATCACCCTGGGACATGATCAGCGATTTGCGCAAATTATTCTCCATCAGGGGACCCAGAACAAAGGCCAGGACTAAGGGAGCTCCCTCGTAATCAAACTTTTTCATCAGGTAGCCCACGATTCCAAAGAGAATCATGATGTAGACGTCGAAGACCGAGTTGTTCACGCTGTAAGCGCCAATCAAGCAGAAGAGGAGGATCAAAGGGAAGAGGATTTTATAGGGGATTTTCAGAACCTGAACCCACATGCCGATCAAGGGCAGGTTGAGGATCAAGAGCATGATATTGCCGATATACATGCTGGTAATGACGCCCCAGAAAAGGCCCGGGTTCTGTTTCATCATCAAGGGACCGGGCTGGACCCCGTGAATCATAAAAGCTCCCATAAGCATCGCCATGACTACATTGGGCGGGATCCCTAAGGTCATAAGCGGAATAAAGGACCCTCCCGCTCCGGCGTTGTTGGCCGCCTCTGGCCCGGCTACTCCTTCGATGGCTCCTTTCCCGAACCGCTCCGGATGTTTAGAAAGCCTTTTTTCTACGGCATAGGATATGAAAGAAGAAATGACCGCCCCTCCCCCGGGAAGAATTCCCAGGAAAAATCCGATGAGCGACCCTCTGGCCAGGGCTCCTTTGCTGTCCAGCCAGTCCTTGGCTGTCGGGAGAAGCCCTTTAATTTTGGTTGTAAAGACCTCCCGCCGGATCACCTGCTCAATGTTCAGCAAAACCTCCGATATCCCGAAAAGGCCCATGACAATGGGCACAAGGCCCACTCCATCCATTAATTCCAACTTTTCGAAAGTAAGGCGAGGGCGGGCATTGATGGAATCGAGGCCGATCAGACCCAGAACGATTCCAAAACAAGCCATGAGCAAAGCTTTGGGCATGGACCCGTGGGCTAAATAAATCAGGATGGTCAGACCTAAGACCATCAGGGTGAAATATTCTGGAGGTCCAAACTTAAGGGCGAATTGGGACAGCGGGGGGGCCAGAAGCACCAGTCCGATGATGGCTATGGTTCCGGCGATGAAAGAGCCAAAAGCGGCGATGCCCAGGGCCGGGCCCGCCCTTCCCTGGCGCGCCATCTGGTAGCCATCCAGGCAGGTAACCACCGACGCGGCTTCCCCGGGAATATTGACCAGGATTGAAGTCGTCGATCCGCCATACATGGCCCCGTAATAAATACCGGCCAGCATGATGATGGCCGCCTCCGGCGTCGCCTTAAAAGTCATCGGCAGGAGCAAGGACATCGCTCCCACGGGCCCGATGCCCGGCAATACCCCGATCAAGGTCCCAATAAATACCCCGACAAAGCAATAAAACAGGTTGGCCGGCTGCAAGGCTACGGAAAAACCGATGCTCAGATAATTTAATAATTCCATCGATTACCCAATATTCAATAAACCTTTGGGAAGCTGGCTCCCCAGCCAGAGCTGAAAAAGCAAATAGGCGGTCAAAGTGCTAAGAACAGCCCCCATAATGGCCACGGACCACCTTTGTGGCTCGACAGCCTTAAAAAGGAAGATAAGGAGGATGACCGTGCATATAATAAACCCGAGGGTGCTGAAGGCGTAAGCATAGAGGAAAAGAGCAAGGGTCACAAAAACGATTTTCTTCCACTGGACCTCGGACCAGATGCTTTTTAAACCCTCACCTTTTTCTCGCATCCGCAGCGCCTGGATGAGGATCGATAGGGACAGCCCGATCATGATAATGCCGACCCAGAAGAAGATGAAACCGGAGCCGGGATCGTGCAGCGTCCCCAGGTCCAGATCATATCCTCCGTAGCATACGCCGGCGCCTACCAGCACCCAGAAAAGTGAACTAAGGATGTCCTTGCTCTTCACCCTGACCCCGTTTCCCAAGAGAAGAAACTATTTTTTCTTCAACCCTAACTTTTCCACGACCTCTTTTTCTTCCGCGCACATTTCTTTTACGTATTTCACGTAATCCTCGGTATTTTTATAGAACGGCTCCATGTCGAGCTTTTCCAGGATTTTCAGGTAGGCCGGGTCTTCCATCCCTTTTTTGAAGGCATCATGGAGAATCTTGACTACCTTGGGGTCCATGCCTTTGGGGCCGGCAATGCCAAAGGGAGAGTTGGAGACGATTCCATAGCCCAGCTCTTTCAAGGTGGGAACATTGGGCCATCTCTTGGTGCGCTGATTCCCCCAGGTGACTAAGAGGCGAAGCTGCCCGGCATCAACCTGCGGAGCCCAGCCGGTGGAATCGGCGGTAGCGTTGACATGCCCCCCCAGAACCGCCGGGGTCGTCTCTCCGCCGCCTTTCATCGGAACCTGAATCCATTTGATGCCCTGGCGCATGGCGATCGTTTCCATGGTGATGTGGAGGGACGTCCCCGCCCCGGGAGTGGCATAGGTGACCTTGTTGGGATTGGCTTTGGCATAGGCGATAAATTCATTCCAGTTCTTCCAGGGTGAATCCGCCTTTACCACCACGCCGAAGGTATACCCGGTGAGATGGATGATATAGGTAAAATCTTTCAAGGGATCCCAGCTCACCTTCATCATGTAAGGTAAACGGAACATGGTGATGGGCATCTGGGCGACGGTGTAGCCATCGGGTTTGGCCGTAGCAGCCATGGTGGCTCCTCCCACGGTGCCGGACCCGCCCGCCTTGTTTTCAACGACCACGGGCTGACCCAGATATTTGCTGGTGGTTTCCGCCAGAACTCGGAAACTCACATCGGTTGACCCCCCGGGAGGCCAGGGAACGATCAGGGTTACCGGTTTTGTGGGAAAATCGGCGGCCATCGCCGGCAGAGTAAATAAGGTTAAAAGCAGTGCGGCTCCCAAAAATAAAAACCCTTTGCGCGTCCTCATTTTCATGGTTCTCCCTCCTTATGGGTATTTGAGAATTTGAAGAAAATCTGGAAACTCCCCGTAAATCTATTTGGATCATCTCCAAATTAGTTGATCAAATATTTTATGAAAACCTGCCAAGGGCCCGGAAGGAAAGTCAGATTGCGCCGCAA
>CAZIDC010000453.1:0-3117 GCA_964537885.1 uncultured Syntrophaceae bacterium
CGTTGCGATGGCGATGTACCCCAAAACTCGCATCAGAGCACTTTCCTCCTTTGTTGCAGAACCCAGTACCCCACGAACCCCGCAATCGGCGCTATGGCCAGGGTCGCAAGGAGCGTGCTTGGGTGAAAGATGACGATGAGCGAGAACCCTGCCAGGGCAATCCTGGCGATCACGTCTCGTCCCCGCTTGTTGCTGTATTGCGCCTGGATGCTGAACTGGATGCCCACCGTGCCAGCCATGAGTAAAAACATGGCGCCAAGCTGAGCCATCCCCGGCTTTAGCACTAATTCGGGTCTGGCAAAAACCCCGCCCATCAACAAAAACAGGACACAACATAGCTGGATTCCCCTGAACAATGTCCCCATGAAAGGGGCATCGGCGATTTTAGCTGTCACCGCGGCCACAACGGAGGTCGGCGGCGTCAGTTCACCCCAGACGGCCACGAAAAAAGCGAAGAAATGGATGACCCAGGGGTTGATGCCGACCTTGATCATGGCCGGGGCGATCACCATGGCGGTGAGAATATAGGTAGGCGCCGGGGGCAAACCGGTGCCCAAAAGAGCTCCGAAAAAAAAGGCCACAAGAACCATCGCTATAAGATGAAAGCCCGCTGCTTCCATCAAGAGGAACCCGACTTTGGTCGTAACTCCCGTAATGACCACCACCCCCGTCATGATGGATAGGCTGGCCAGTAAAAGAGTCAGGTCGGAGGTCATCGTCGCGAAATAGTCAATGAAGCGGAGGAAGGGGGCGGCCAGGGAGCGGAGATTCCGGGAAGGGCGAGACCGAAGGGTGGTGAAGATGGAGACTGCCGAGATGGCGATGCCAACGGCGACGAATATTCTCAAAGCGGCCAGCATCGGCGGGACGGAAGCGACCCCCATAAGGTAGATCAGCCCTCCAATAACGACCACGTAGAAGAGGAGATTGATCTTGTCCAGGATGCCCGTCTGCACGATCGGGATTTTCACTAGTCCGGTTTGGTAGCGGATGGAGATCAGGTAGACGCCAACGCTGACCCCGGCATAGTAAATCAAAGCTGGCGCGTACCCCCGCGCTACGACATCGAAATAGCTCACTCCCAGGAAGTCGGCCATGAGGAATGCGGCAATCCCCATAACCGGCGGCATGAGTTGGCCGCCAAGGGAGGCAGCGGTCTCGATGGCGGCGGCGTTGGCCTTGGGTATCCCGCTGGCGATCATGGCCGGGATGGTGGCCGAGCCGATGGTTATAGCATTGGCCGCTCCGCTGCCGGTCACGGTTCCCACCGCCATCGATCCCAGGACCGCTGCTTGCGGCAGCGCATGGGCCGACTTGTTAGCGATCCGCGTAGCGCTATGGATGATCGAGTCCACACAGCCGAAAGCTCGGAAGGCACTCAAAACCAGAAGGAAAGACCCGATCACCGTGAGAGCAAGCTGGGGAAGCCGCGAAAAAACTCCCGTGGCCATCTCCACGCTCATCGAGCTCAGGATTCGCTCCCAGTCTACACCAGGGTGCCCAAAAAGGCCGGGCACGAGCCAGCCGTATACTCCGTACAAGATCAGGAAGACGTTGAGGAGGAAGAGCGGGAAGTGGCCCTTGCGCGTGTACTCCATCACCAGGACAACCATTAGGCCCCCAACCGCCAGGTCAGCCCTGCTCCATATACCTGCCCGTACCGTGCCAATCTCTTCGAACTCGATACCAATGTAAAAGAGAGAGACAATGCACAGGGCAATGTAAACCCCCCCGATGATGTAGTTAAGGGTTAATCCCAGCCTGGGATAAAGGTCATTTCTGCGCAGCCCGTCCAAAGTGAAGAGGATGAAGGCTACCGGAACCAGGATAACGGCGAGATAGGTTGGCCCCCCGGCGCCGGTAAGGTAGTAGCGGAAGAGATACACGGAAAAAAAGAGGGCGCAAAGGTAAAAAAGAACCCGGATGAAGGAATTCATTGGGGGGGATTCCTCATTTCTTTTCTGTGTCGTGGATGGCGGCGATATCTCGTGTCCCGAACGTCCAATGGGCGAAAAAATTCAGCTATGTGCAGACGTTAGGGGAAGCTATTAACGGCCGAGCGCAGGTGCCTTGGCTACTTGGGCTTGGCGATGCGACCGTCCCACTTGGAATCCCAAACGCCACGCTCGCGCATGTACTTCGCCAGGCCAGGATGGATGGGAACCAAATTGACCGCTGATTCAACTCCCTGGCGCTGAAAAGCCGGCATATCCTTCTGAATTTGGATGTAGGAGGAGTCGGCCTTGGCCAGCTCAGCCGCATTTTTTTCGACAATGGTCAACATCTTGTAAACCTCTTGCTCGGATACCTCCAGGCCTACATGGAATCCATAGTAAAAAGGCAATAAAATGGCTTTGGCGGCGTGGATGTCCTTTTTGAAGGCATCGGGTTTCACTTCGGTAGTCCGAAACCCGGCCTTCTGCAGCAACCCAAACTCCTCCTGGCTCGGATTGAGGATGGCCCAGTCTGTGCCGACGGATATCTCGATTATCCAGGGGGCTGTCGTTGCCTCTGAGTTGGTATAGGTGTTGAAGGCCTTGATATTGCCGGCCTCAAGCTGCGACCCGACCGACGAAAGATCCATTTCCCGGTATACAAAGTTGATCCCCAGCGCTTTAAAAGCCCTTTCCAGGTGGGCCCGTACATCCCAGGGAAGAGGCCCGGTAAAAACTGGCTGCCCGGAAAGGTCCCGCCATTGCTTATACTTTCCTTTGTCCTTGGCAAGGATTCCTACTCCTACTTCCACCGAGAAAGTCCAGAAGGATTGAACGGGGTATCTTTTGATATGAGGTTTAAAACCCTTGAACCGGTTGGTGTCGTTGGCCAATTCGTAGAACGCAATGTCAGCGCCATAATAGCCGTCAAACTGCCCGGTCGCGTACCCCTTGACGGAAACGATCGCTCCCGGTGTTGGTAAGACCGCGATTTTGTAGTTCGGCATTTCTTTGTTCAACAGGGCAGCCATGTTGACTAAAGCTCGATGGCCGGACGAACCCGCGGCTGATGTCGCCCACTTAAAATCCTTGGCTTGCGACCAGCCATTGGCCGCTGCTCCGAGGAGGAATCCAGCAGCGATTAGTAAAATGTGTGCTTTCTTCATGGTTTAGCCCTCCTGCA
>CAZIDC010000454.1:0-3103 GCA_964537885.1 uncultured Syntrophaceae bacterium
AAAACCATCTTCCTCGACGGGAAACCTGTCGATGACCTGGACACAACCATAATCGAAGAAGGCTCTACCATAGCCCTTTCCGCCGCCATGCCGGGATTGGCCGGGGCGACCTTGCGCAGGGGAAGCTACTTGGCCGCATTTAGAAACCAAATTACCTACAGGGAAAATAAAACGAACATTCCGCAAAAAGATGGCCTTGTTATTTTGAAGCTTTTTAATCTCCTCGTCGCCGAGCTTGGCCCCCCTCTCTTGAAAAAGGGAGTTTATTTCCAGCGGGAAGACTTCGAAGCTTTCTGGCCAAGCCTTTCTGAGGAATTTTGGCAAGCCTGCCGAGAGGTCAAATTAAACGGACAAAATGTAAGCCCCAAAAAAATTCTGGAAATAATGAGGCAGGAGAAACATGGGCTTGTGATGCTCCAGGTGGATTTTGAGGAGAAACCTTCGCCGGTAAATCATGGGTAATCTGGTGTGGAATTCCTGCAGCTACGATTCCGACAAGGCGCCCCATGGACAAAGAGGATTCGCATCTCTCCGCCTGTCAAGAATTATGTATGGTGATCCCCGAATTTGTCCCCGAATTGTCCGCTATAACGCTAAATTTTGCAGTGAAGTATTATCAATGCAGGCTTTTCCCGTATACGGTTCGGTGTAATTCATCACGCTTTTTAAAGACCATCCGGACGTCAATATCGCAGATCTCGCATATTTTCTCGGTTAGGGCATCGACCGCCGGCGGGCATCCGGGGACGAAAGGCAATCGATCTTTCAGCTTGTGGGCGCATTGCCCGATCACCACTGTTTTTTCCCCTTCCAATTTCTCCGGGGCCTCCCCGATAATTAAAGTGAGATCCTTCAGCTTCTCCACCTGATTCGCCTCCCGGATGTAGATCAAGGTGCTGATGAGTTCTCCGGTGCATCCCGTGCAGGCCTTCTCCGCCAGGATGTTGAGTCCCGGGTAGCGCTTCCTGAGGACGTCGAAAGCCGGGCGGAATGGACGGCGGGCCTTTGGAATGGGTACTCCAATCACTTCTATTTTTTCAGGGTCGCCAACCCCCAACCCTTTTTTCTGGCAATATTGAAGGTACATGATCTCTTCGAGGGAAACTCCCATAATTTGAGCGAAAACGCTGTCCACGGCCACCGGATCCCGGCCGGCCCCGACCAGACCCATGGGAACGCAATCATCCGGATATTCCCATAATCCCTCCATGCCGACCAGGCCATCCACTACGGCAAAATGCGGTTTTACGACCGATACCAAATCGGCTATGGCCAACTCCAGACCAAGGCGGTGGGTCTTTTTCTTTTCTTCGCCCGGCATAGTCCCTTTCATATTCTTGAGGCTTAAAGTGACCCCCGACCGGATGTGGGTTTTCATCACCGGGACGCTTACGATTACGTCGCTGTCCAGGACGGTCTGAGCAATTTTTACGGATTTCATCACCAGAGAATTGGGGATCTCTATTTCCCGGTGCCGGTCGCGATTCAAATCCACCAGCGCCACTCCGAGCTTCTCGGCCACCTCTTTTGTCCCCGATTCCTCGAAGGCCATCATCGTATCCTGCAGCTCCGGGAAATCATATCCTACGGCAGACCCCTCCCCGATGATCACGCTCCTCGGCTTTCTCTCCAGGATAATCCTGGTAACGGCTTCGGTAATCCGGGCATCCGTTATTTTCCCGCTCCCGGATTTGTCCCGGCTGGCGATATTGGGCTTTACCAAAACCTTGGTCCCAGGGGTTACAATCTTATCCAAACCGCCAGCTAAGGAGACCGCCTTGCGGACAGCAATCTCCACATCGTTTTCTAACTTGACCACGGAGACGGTCGGCCGGTGCATTTTATATTCCTCCATTTAAACCAAAATAGGGGGGCAGGTCTTAAAATTAGACCTCTTTCTTTTCGGATTTCATTGGGAATTAATCTTCTCCCCCACCTTGGCCATGACCTGTTCTTTGATCCTGGCGCCTTCTTCCTCCAGCCGCCGGAGTTCCTTTTTCATTTTTTCTACGAAATGCTTATCTTCCAGGGCGGACAGGTTTATCAGAACGTTGAAGACCCCGCCATGCAGGGCGGCATCCGCCAGAAGCGCTCCGACCGCGGCATCGCTGAGCGTGTTGGGATTTCCTTTGGCGATTGCCTCCTGGCAGAGTTTCAGTACTTTAAGGGAAGTTACCGCAGTAAAAAGAGGGGGATCCGCCGCTTTTTTAAGAGATTTCTGGATGGCTGCTTGGCGGGTTTTCTTTCCTTCTTCCGTTCCCCGGGGAAGGAGGTAGGCATTCATAACTTCCTGGTAAGCGGCAATATCCTTTTCGATGGTTGCGATAAGAGACTGCCGGTGGGAGTTGGCCTCCTCGAGAATCTTCTTCAATTCAGCCTCGTGCGCCTCTGATCCTTTTTTTCCCAAGGTCAGATTGACAACCATTTCCACCAAGGCAGCCCCCAGGCTTCCGGCCAGGGCCGAGACGCTTCCTCCCCCGGGAGTAGCGCTTTTGCCCGCAACGGCATCGAGGAATTGGGTAACGGTGGTCTCGTTCTTTTCACTTTTTGGGTTCATGGCGCCTCCCGGCAGATATAATAAATTAGATGGGACGCAGATTTTCGCAGATAATCGCCGATAAAAATTCAAAGCTAACGGATAGTCGAATAGTCAAAAGGTCATGTAGTCAAGTTAAGCCCCCTCACCATGAGAATTAGCTAAAATCTATTTAAAAATGGTACTGAGGTCAAGAAGTTTTTTGCGAGGGGAATTTTTTCTTGACAAATGGTGGATATTAATTTATTAATGGGACCTCTACCGACCCAAGCTAAACGCTAAATTAGCGATCATCATAAACTCGGCATTCGGGAAGGGAAACAGGGAAAAGCCTTCCTGATAAAGTTTATTCGATACTCCAACCCTTCTTTTTTAAAGAATTTCTTTTTGGCAAATTTCAGCAATGAAGCATACTCCCATTGGGCAATTTGATCACTTTCCCTGAGGACTAATTTAATAGGAATTTCCTTTTGGGGCAATTAGCTTGGAATCCTTATCTGCGAGTATCTGCAAAAATCTGCGTCCCAATTAATATAATCAAAAAGGAGGTGATGGGTACACCAGTAA
>CAZIDC010000455.1:0-3100 GCA_964537885.1 uncultured Syntrophaceae bacterium
GAGATTTTTCAGGTCGCTTTCAAGATTTTCCGGTTTTATTGTGACCAGCCAGCCATCTCCTCGCGGATCGGCGATTATCAGTTCCGGCTCCTTTTTCAGGCGGGGATTGACCGTCTGAATTGAACCGGAAAGCGGAGAAATAACGGGCAGGATATAATCTTCCTGGATAATATGTGCGCAGCATTCCCCCTGGCGGGCAAAGCTCCCTGCCTGGGGCAGGATAACAACCTTGACGTTAAAAATCAGCCCACTTAAAAGATCGTCCAGTCCCATCCGCACGATTTCCGGATTTTCCACTTTCACCCAGCAATGATCGGGATGATAGAAGACGGATCCGTTGATCCGGGCGGAGGAACCGCCATTTAACGATCCCTCCATCCAATCGCCTTCCGCCTCCTGAAAATCACCTTCCCGGCTTTCCTCATTTTTTATTGCCAGGTCAAAGGGACAGAACTCGCACTGAAAGTTTCTGTCGCACAGTTTGTAGGATATCAGTCCGGTCGACATCCAGACGCACTTTCGCTCTTCCTGAGGTATCAGGGGATATCTTTTATTTTTTAGGATCATTGAAGCCATTTTGCCCGCTGCCTTGACCTTTCAAGAAACCAGAAGAAATTCCCTTACTATCTCATCCCATCTTTCCCGATCGATGTTTTTTGCTATCCCGTCCACCGGCACACCGCCATCCTGGGATACGGCGCCAAGGTTGTAATTCATTCGCGCAAGCAGGTTTTCCCTGACCTCTTCCATCCATTTTCTGGCCAGCCCGCCCGACAATAGATTCTTTAGATTGGCCGAAACTCTCGGCGCCTGAACCTTCATCAGCCAGGACTGACCGTAAGGATCCTTGCCGATACTCTCCGGCGAATTCAACAGACTCTCATTTATATCCAGTATTTTCCCATCCACGGGCGAGAGCATGTCAATGGATTTTGAGCCCACCTGCAGGCTCCAGGCCTTTTCTCCCTGCGAGACCTGGGAGCCGACCTGCGGAAGTTTTATCGCATCGATCTTTCCCACCAGCTTTTGGGCAAAATCGTCGATCCCGACTCTTACCACATTGTCGCCCTCCGGCTTCGCCCAACTGTGTCCCTGGTGAAAATACATTCCTTCCAGCGGGAGATGGAACCAATCGCTGATGGCGGGAAAAACGTTCGCGTATTCCCGGTAAACCGCCACCGCTGGTCTGCTCAAAAACCTCCAGAAGTAGGCGAAGAACAGAAGACCGCTGATCACCAGCAAATATTCAATGCCCTTGGTCGCGAAAATGTCAACATACGTGAAGCCATCCACCGTAAAACCTCCTTTCTTATCGGGAAAATGCCTTACCTTTTCTCTTTATCGATGGATCTGCCGCCATCGGCCATGGTAAGCCCCAGTTGAGGACCGAGAGCAACAGCCCGCTCCACAATTTCCTCTTCCTGTTCTTGCTCGATTGCCCATTGGGGCGGTTTTTTCAGGATGGGGACCCGGTTGACGATCCATCTGAATACCCACACCATCGTGAACACAATTGCCAGGGTGATGACCACCTCCATAATGGTGGGAATATATCTCTCACTCAACGGCAGATACCATTTGTAGGCAATGATGGAATAATCAACCCGGTTGATAATGACCCCGATCATGGTCAGGACCGCTGCAATTCGGATAGGAGCAGGGTTTCCGGACTTAACGCCCCAGCTGAAGAGAAAGCCGGGAATCAACAGCAGTCCGATGAGTTCGGTAAGATACCAGTAGCCCATGCCGGTATTCAGGAGCGACCAGTGTTTGCCGTGAATCAATACCAGGATCTGCAGGAAGAAATAAACAAACATCGTAATCGCGCAGGCCTTCCCCAGATCAATAATGATATCATCCCACGATCTTCTATATTCTTCGTCAATCCTGTCCTTGTCAAAAACCCGGAAGCTTACTTCTCCAATGAATATCACTACCGAGAGTCCCGCATAGATGCTGGAGACAAAGAAAAGCAACGGGATAAATTCCGTATACCACAGGGGATGGATCTTCCATTTGGCCATCAGGAACAGCGCCCCGAGGCCCGACTGGTGGAGCGTGGAAAGGGTAATCCCTATGATCACAGCTCCCAGGGTAAGAGAAGCAAGGAACTTCCTGGCTTTCTTAAACCCAAGCCACTCCGCAAATGCGGGCGATATCTCGACAAGCTGGGCGAGCATATAAAGCAGGAAATGCCAGGCGACCAGAAACAGCACGGAATTTACCCCAAATTTGTTTCCGATGAGCGGATTGGCAATATTCCACCAGCGACCAAGGTCGAGCAGGATTGCCCCGGCATAGAAAACGTAGGCAAGAAAGCCATTGAGGACCGCCATTCTCACAATGGAGTGATACTTTTCTCCCCGGAGCACATAAACGATGAAGGCAGTCACATAGGCGCCTCCTGCGAAAGCGACCCCTACCATGACAATGAATCCGATCCATATTCCCCAAGGATATTCACTGGAACTGTTGGCAACCGAACCCAGTCCCATAAAAAACCGGTACAGAATGAGAATTGCGCCGAGCAGGATGACCGAACCGGTAATCACATTGAAGGGGGTCAAGGTCTTTCCTTTCGGCTTCAATTCGCTCCGCATAAAGACAAGAAAATCCTTAAGAGTGCTTATTTGCACTGCTGTAGTTGTCCCGTTCATAGTTTCCCTCCCTCTTCGCTTCTCACTTTGTCTTTCCGTTTGGTTATAGCGCTTATTCCGCTTAAGAATGCAGGCCAGAGAATAAGGATGACCGGAACGCTGTAGAGAAATCCTTTCGTGTACTCTGGATAAGCGGTTGTTCCCAAATCGGTCCGGAAGCCGATCTGTTCAAACGGAACCGATGAGAGGTAAAGGTATCCTGTGCCGCCCGCCTCATGTTCTCCATAAATATGGGAGATGTATTCTCCCGAATCCTTATAAATACGCCTATTTGCTTCTTCAATGAGGTCTCTTCTGGCGCCGAAGGTCAGCGCCTCCGCCGGACAGGCTTCCACGCAGGCGGGCTTTTCTCCCTTCTGGAGTCTCTCCCAGCAGAGATTGCATTTCTGAAGTTTGGGGGTGGCGCTGTGATGTTCGAACTTCGGGATGTCGAAGGGGCATGA
>CAZIDC010000456.1:0-3095 GCA_964537885.1 uncultured Syntrophaceae bacterium
TTTATCAGCGACCTGATCCCAGGCTTTCAGCACTTCGGTCAGGATTTCCCGGGGTGTTTCGATGGCCTTCACGTTATGTTTGTTGATCAAGGTACCGAGGTCCGTGCTGTTCTGGCTCAGCATGGACATGTCAAAATTCAAGGTATTGGCCATGGCGGCATATTCGACGATGGCTTTCAGGTCCGCGGGTAGGGCGTCCCATTTGCTTTTGTTAATGACGACTTCCATGAATCCCGTGGGCTGGTGTACCCCCGGCAGGTGATAGAACTTGGTTACGTCCTGGAATCCCATGGCCATATCCGAGGAAGGATCGCTGAACTCTCCGGCGTCAATGACGCCTCGCTGGAGGGCGGGGACGATTTCACCGCCGGCCAGGATCACCACGCTCAAGCCCATGTTTTTGAAAACTTCGGCCGCTGCCCCGGCAGCGCGGAACTTGAGGCCCTTGAAGGCCTTAACGTCCTTGACCGGCTTCTTGAACCAGCCCTGAGGTTCGGGCGTTTCTCCCGAGCAGGCGAAGGCAATTACATTAAGCTTCAGCTCCTTCTGCAGGAGTTCATTATAGAGGTCTTTTCCCCCTCCCATATGGTACCAGGCAAGAAAATCCAGATTGTCCATCCCAAAGGGTCCGCCGGCAACGCTGCTAAACAGGGTGCATGCCGGGTGCTTCCCAAACCAGTACCCGGGCCAGCTATTTCCGGCATCCAGAATCCCTTTATGGACAGCGTCGAGAACTTCGAAGGTCGGAACGATTGCGCCGGTTGCCTGGAGGTTGATCTTTAAGCGCCCGCCGGACATGGCCTCAACCATCTCCACGAATTTTTTGGGATTGGTCTGGTGGAAATCGCCGGCCGTCCAGGTGCTCTGCATCTTCCAGTTGATAACCTGCTGGGCCGCCGCCGAACCGGCAAAGATCATGGTTAATACGAAGACAAACCCAAGACTTGTCGCCAACAGCTTCTTCATCTTTTTCTCCTCCTTTTGGGATTAAATTTGAAAAACACCTCAAGGTAGCAATCTACCCACAAGCCAATAGGTTGTCAAGGCTTTTTTGACGGCATGTCAAGCCAATTTAGAAATGTCTGGTTTTTTGACGGTACTGAGAGGAAAAATATTTTTCCGGGTCTTTACCTGTTGGATAATAAACATCCAGCAGGGTGGATGGGCGTCCCGATAGAAATGACCTTAAGCACCCGGAACACACCCCGGAGCCCGGACCATTAAAACCGGCGTGCAGGAAGATCGTAGAATCCGGTCGGCCACGCTCCCCCAAACCCAGCGGCTGACGCCGGACCGCCCGTGGGTTGCAATCACGATCAAGTCAATCGCATTTTTCGCCGCATAGTCGGCAAGATTCTCCGCCACTGTCCCGGTGATAACCTCCCACCGGCATTTGACGCCTTCGAGTTTGACCCGGCCCACCAATCCCTTGAGGTATCTTTCAGAGTTATCCTTGTGCTCGGCTTCGAAACGGGCAATCTCTTGCTGACTCAGCACGAATTCCCCTGAACTGGCTACCCTGAACGGTTCAACGACCCGCACGAAGACAACCTCCTTCACCTGAGATCCTTTGGCCAGGGCCTCCACATGGGGGAGAACACACTCAGCCAGCTGTGAGCCATCCACCGGAACCATGATTTTAGTGTACATTTTCTTTTCCTCCCTCTATTCAATATTGCCGCCCTTTTCTCTAAACGATGAGCGGCTTGCGTCCAATCCAATGCTGTTAACTTAAGGGAAATTCCGTGCGCACATCGTCACCCCGGCGAAAGCCGGGGTCCAGAAAAGCTTAAAAAAACTGGATTCCGGCTTCCGCCGGAATGACCCAAGAGTTTAAAATCAAAAAGGCTTAAATTAACAGCATTGCGTCCAACCCCTATCATCCTTCCTATTTCTATCATTTTGGATGATAGTCAGAAGAAATGGGTTCTCCAGCCTCAATAATCGCTGGTCATAATAAATAAAGGTTTCGACTCGAAACTTTCATAGTAGGGCCGCAGCCGCTCACATTTGTAATATTTTTCCACGTTGACGATTTTCTTCGTGCTCGTAACCACGTCGATCGGCACATTGTCGTACCGGCCGTTGCGGAGGCTCACCAGCCGGCCATGGGAATGACTCAAAATCAGGTTTAAGGCCAAATTGCCAAAGGCCATGGGCACAATCGAGTCGATGGCGTCCGGATCCCCGCAACGTACTAAGTAACCAAGCCGCTGGTTGATTACGTTGATGCGCGTGCCCCGATTAAACCTGGGAGAGACCTCGCTGATTTGATCCGAAACTAAATCGCCGATTCCTCCCAATTTTTTGTGGCCATACATGTCCCGTTCACTTTTCTGGAAAACCATCTCCCCGCCCTCAAACATGGCCCCCTCGGAGACGAGGACCACCGAATAATGGCTCGGGTTGGTAAAGCGGTCCGCCGCTAAAAGTTCGGTAAGGCGTTCAATCTTGAATTTGTATTCCGGAATCACACAGCGGTTGGCCGCCCCGGCCATGGTGGGCAGCAGGGCCGTAAATCCGGCATAACGGCCAAAGACTTCAATCACCAAAATCCGCTCGTGGGAACCGGCGGTCGTCCTTAACCGGTGAGTCATTTCGATCGTCCGGGTGATGCAGGTGCTGAAGCCGATGCAATAATCCGTGCCCGGCACATCATTATCCATCGTCTTGGGGATGGCGATCACCTTAACCCCTATTTTGGAAAGATGGGCGCCATAGCTCAGCGTATCATCCCCCCCGATCGGAATCAGATAATCCACCCCCAGGAAATCAAGATTTTGTAAGACATCTGGCGTAAGATCATTAATTTCCTCGCGGTATTTATCCTTTAAATGTTCGGGGACCTCTTTTTGGGGGATATGACTGGGACGGGTGCGGGAGGTGTGAAGAAAGGTTCCCCCCGTTCGCCCGACCTTATTCACGATTTCTTCGGTGAGGATCTGGTAGCAATCATCGGGAGGCGCCTTTTTGTCGCGAACCATGGATACCAGGCCTTTCCAGCCATTGCGAATCCCGACGACATTAAACCCTTCACGGATGGCCCTGATGGTTACGGCCCGGATGGCCGGATTAAGCCCGGGAACATCTCCGCC
>CAZIDC010000457.1:0-3079 GCA_964537885.1 uncultured Syntrophaceae bacterium
GGAAGGATGGCGCACAACCGAGGTCGCGTAAAATTCCTCCTCCCGGGTTAAGGTTATCTTTACCGGCCGGAAATTCCTCACCTTCATGGCCAACACCAGGCACAAAGGCTCAACCTTGAGCATAACCTTTCCCCCAAAACCTCCCCCGAGGCAGGTAACGATCACGCGCACCCGGTTAATGGGGAGGTTGAGAAAACGAGCCACCTCCCGCCGCACCGCATAGGGATGTTGGGTGCTTGACCAGATAGTGACTTGCCCGGAGGGTTCGAACTTGGCCATGGATACATGGGGTTCCAAATGGCAATGCTGGATCATGGGGGTAGTGAAGGTGTCTTCAGCGATGAAATCTGATTGCTGGAAACCTTCGTCTATATATCCCCGGCGAAGCTTGAAGTGGTTGCAGATGTTCGTCCCCGCAACCGGAAAGAAGACCGGCCCGTGCCAGTAGCTTCCCAGATCTTCATGAACGAGGGGAGCGCCGGGCTTCATCGCTTCCCGAGGATCAAACACCGGGTCCAACTCTTCATAATCAACGTTGATCAGCTCTAAGGCTTCCTCCGCCGTATCCAAGTCTACCGCCGCCACCCCGGCGACCGGATCCCCGATGTAGCGGACTTTGTCGAAGCAATAGCAGGGCTGATCCTGGACGATCAATCCATACCGGCCGATGAAATCCTTGCCGGTTACCACGGCTTTAACGCCAGGAAGGCTTTCGGCTTTGCTCGTGTCTACGTTTAAGATTCGGGCATGGGGGAGGGAACTGCGCAGGACTTTCCCGTAAAGCATCCCCGGAACTTTCAGGTCGGGCCCGTAAACCGCCCTCCCCGTTACCTTTTCGATGGCATCGACTCGGGGAACGCTGTACCCAATGATACCCTTCGCATCCATCCAACACCTCCATCGCCGGTCCTATAAGTGGTCTCAAAATTGGATTGACATCGTCATCAGAAAATCTCCCCTCGCCCCTCTTTGCCAAAGAGGGGTATTATCCCTCCCTTTGCAAAGGGAGGTTAGGAGGGATTTAACAAATCAATGTCTTCATTGCTCAAGGCGAGTATAAAAAGCGCCGGCCCGATCTACTTACCCAGAGAATCCAGCAGCCTCTTGGCGTTTTCTCCCATAATCAGCTTCTTGTCTTCATCGGAGATTTTGGCATATTCGATTCTGGCCATGTCAAAGGCCGGATCATGAAAGGGCATGTCTGAACCGTAAAGAACGCGGTGGGCGCCGATCTCCTTAACCGCCTGGGTAACTTTCGCCTCGGCGGATACGCCGCAGGTCTCTAAGTAGATGTTGGGACATCTTCTGGCCATGTCGATGGCTGCGTCATTGAAAATAACGTCCACGAACCCCATGTGCGCCATTACGATGGGGATATCGGGGAAATCCATGGCCAGCAGGCCAATCTGCCATGGAGTGGCATAGAGGGAAGGATCGGAGTGGATCATCATGCAGATCTTGAGCTCCCGGGCCTTTTGGGCGATGGGGTAGACCCATTCCCGGTCGTTGGCCGCTACTCCCAAAAAGGAAGGATGCATTTTTAAGCCCTTGAATCCGTATTTCTCCACCACCATTTCCAGCAGGTCGCAGACATTCTCTTCCCTCGGATTGGCCAGGAAGAAGGGGTAGAAGCGGTCGGGAAATTCCTGGTAAGCTTCCAGGGCATCTTCGTAGTAACGGGGTTTTCGCGGAGAGGCCGCGGGCAGCAGGACTCCCTTGTCAATCTTCCGCTTATCCATGAGTTTGACGACTTCCTTCGCTCCACCCGATGGGGCGGAAAATACCTTGGATTGACCGATGTGACAGTGGAAATCAATAATCATAAATGATCCTCCTTATCGTTATTTCTCTTTGGCCCGCCTATAACTTCCCTTGCCGCATTCAATTATTCTTTCATATATCAGACCTTCAAGGAACACAAGCAAGAAATCAATGCCGCCTGATTTTTTTATGGACACCTTTATCGCAATGTTTCTACTTGACCCTGCCGCCCCATTCCCCATATACTTTCCATGATAACAATTTGCAATAAATTCGCTTTTGGATAAACCAGAGTCAGGGGGATAAAGAGGTTCCCCGATCATGAAATACGTCCGACCCGCCATCACCGCAATGAAAGGCTACGCGCCGGGACTGCAACCCGACCCCGGCCAGAAATACATCAAGTTGAACAGCAATGAGAACCCTTATCCCCCTTCTCCAAGAGTCAAAGAAGCTCTCCAACGGCTGAGCTACGAAGACCTGCGGATTTATCCCGACCCGGAAAGCATGCAATTGCGCGAAAAATTTGGATCGCTTTACGGGTTCTCGCCCGACCAGATCATTTGCGGCAACGGTTCCGATGACGTTTTGAATATCATCATCCGGACCTTTGCCCAAGCCGGAGAGGCTGTTGGATTTTATGAACCCGCTTTTCCCCTTTATCGAGTCCTGGGAATAATCCACGGGGTCAACACCATATCTTTGCCGTTAACTGAACCATATAACCGGCCCCCTTTGCCGCCCGAAGACCTGAAGGTTTTTTTTCTGGCCAACCCCAACTCCCCCGTGGGTTTTGCTTATCCAGCCGCCCTTGTGGCTGATCTGGCCCGGTCCATTAGGGGGGTTTTCGTAGTCGACGAAGCCTACGCCGAATTTGCGGGAGAAAATGCCCTAAAACTAATCGATAAACTTGAAAATCTAATCATCGTCCGCACTGTTTCCAAGTCGTACTCCCTGGCGGGTGCCCGGCTGGGTTATGCCATCGGCGATAAAAAAATGATCGCTGAAATGTTCAAGGTCAAAGACCCCTTCAACGTGACCCGCTTAACTCAGGCGGTCGTTTCCGCGGCTCTGGACGATCAGGATTACTATCGCAAGAATATTTCTCGAATTGTCGAAACCCGGGAATGGTTTTCCAGAGAAATTTTGGCCCTCGGCTATCGGATGGTTCCATCGCAAGCTAATTTCGTCTTTCCTCAGCCGCCAAAAAAGGGAAGGGGAGTAAAATTTTATGAAACCCTTCTCAAGCGCAAAGTATTAACCCGTTATTATGACGAGGAAGGACTAAGAGATGGGGTGCGGATCACCATTGGAACTC
>CAZIDC010000458.1:0-3076 GCA_964537885.1 uncultured Syntrophaceae bacterium
GGGAAAAGCCAGATAATTACGGTTATAGTGCCCAGGATGGCGCTGATCGGGCGCATAAAAAAGAGGGTCAGATCCCAGTCGGACTTGATCATGCTGGTCATAAAATTCTGCTCCAGGATCGGCCCCAGAACCAGACCGAGGACAATCGGCGCGACCGGGTAACCGTTGGCTTCCATGAAGAACCCGATAATCCCCATGGTGCCCAGCACCCCGATGTCAAAGACGTTGTTGTTGATGGCGAAGGCCCCGGTGATCGCAAACATGAGGATTCCGGGAATGAGGATATTTTTGGGGACCCGGAGCATCTGCGAGCTGGTTTTCACCGCCAAATATCCGAAGGGGATCATCAGGATATTAGCCACGATGAAAGCCAGGTAGACGGCATAAATGATCTGGGGCTGCTGTTCGAAGATCATCGGGCCGGGGCGGAGTCCTTTCATGAAGAGAACGCCGATTACGATGGCGGTGATGGAGTCTCCGGGGATCCCGAAGACGAGGGCCGGAACCCAGTCTCCGGCGAGACAGGAGTTGTTCGCGGTGCCCGAATCAATGATGGCTTCGATCGATCCGTGTCCGTATTTTTCCGGCTCTTTGGAGCTTCTCTTCGAGACCGCGTAGGCCAGCCAAGCGGCAATGTCCGCGCCAGCCCCCGGCAGGATGCCGATGAAAGTACCCAGCATACCGGACCGGAGGACATTTACTTTATACCGCTTGAAAAGCTTCCACGTGCCGTGAAAAATCTTTCCCGCCTGGACCCTGGCAATGGCGAATTTCATCTCCCCCTGCATGACGTTCCGCATGACCTCGGAGATGCCGAAAACCCCGATCATGGCCGGGATAAAAGAAATCCCGTTCAGAAGCTCCACGCTGCCGAAGGTGAACCGGGGGCATCCCAGGGTGATGTCTACGCCGATGGTGGAAAGAAAGAGGCCGAGGAGCATGGCTAAGGCGCCCTTTACCTGCGATCCCCGGGAAACCATGACCGTAGCGCTGAGCCCCAGGGCAGCCAGCCAAAAATACTCGAATGAAGAAAAATTCATCGCTACTTCGGCCAGCATGGGAGCCGAGGTCATCAGCACCACAGCCCCCATCAGGCCGCCGATCGCGGAGAAGACCACGTCCACTCCCAGAACCATCTCGGCCTTGCCCTGCTGGGTCAGAGCAAAGGAATCGTGGGTATAGGCGGCGGAAGAAGGGGTTCCGGGGATGCGCACTAAAGCCGCCGGGATGTCCCCGGCAAAGATGGCCATGGCCGACATGGTCACGATGGAAACCAGCGCCGGGACCGGGTCCATGAAGAAAGTAAAGGGAATGAGAAGGGACGCGGCCAGGGTGGCGCTTAAGCCCGGAATGGAGCCGACGAACAAACCGTAAAGAGAGCAGATGCAGATTACCAGCAAGACCTTCGGCGCCAGGAGAAGGCCGAGGCCCTGAATTAAAAAATCCATATCCTCACCATCCTAATAAACCGATTGGCAGGGGAACCCTGAGAAGCTTCGAAAAGATAAGGAAAACAAAGCAGACCAGAGCGACCGAGACGATCGATCTTTTCAGAAGGGATACCCGCAGCTTCATCATTAATATAAAGAGGATGGCTGCTCCGGAAATAATAAATCCCAATTTGTTAGCGAGGGCGATAAACGCGGCAATCAGGATAATCACCAGGATGGGGTTGAAATAATTCAGGGGAACTTCTTCCTCCAGAGGGGTCTCCTCCTGAACCCGCCGGGTCTTCCATCCTTTGTATACGACGAGCGACGCGAAGAAGATGAAGAGGGTACCCAGAACCCGGGGAAAAAGGGAAGGCCCCGGGTGTCCGTCATCCAGAACCGGAAATTGGAAGGTCATGGCCCAGATAAAAACGCCGAGGGCTATGAAGATCCCGCCCCCAATGTAATCTTTCCTACCCATAAGGAGACCCGCCCTAAAAAAATGAGGACGCAGATTGAAAGATTCCACGGAAATCAATCATCCGGCGGAGTCGTTCATCTGCGTCCGGTTCAAAATCTCAAGGGACCCGCTTTTGTCCAGGTCGCCGTTCGCCAGATAAATTTCTTATTTGGTTATCCCGGCCGCTTTCATGAGCTCGCCTTTTGATTTATCTTCACTCGCCAAGTACTGATCAAACTCGGCAGCGGGCTTCCACTGGAGCCCGTAGCCGTTCTTGGCCATGAATTCCCTGAACTGCGCGCTCTGATGAGCTTTTTGAACGGCTTTCTCCAGAACCGCGACTACATCCGCCGGCGTGCCTTTGGGAACCGTAATTCCCCGCCAGGCACCCTCAACCCAGTTTATCCCCATTTCCTTGAGGGTAGGGATGTCGGGAAATATTTCGGCCCGTTTCTCACCCATGACCGCTAACCCTCTCACCTTCTTACCCTCAATCATGGCTCGCGCTTCCGGAAGGCTGCAGGTAACGACCTGATAGCCGCCAGCCGCCAACTCCTGGAGTGCGGGAGCAGCGCCATTACTGGGCACCCAGGGCAGGGCATCAACCGGGATGCCGGCGGTTTTCAGCCAACCGGCTCGCGCCAGATCCCAGCTCCCACCTTTGCCGGTCCCCGAAGCTTTCATCTTGCCCGGGTTGGCTTTGATGGCATCCTGAAGCTCTTTCAAATTCTTCCAGGGCGCATCGGCCCGCACGTTGACCGCTGCTGGATCGAAGTTGATCAGAGCAACCCCCTTCATGTCCTGGTAAGTGACCTTGGCCAAACCCATCCAGTGCATCATGGTAATTTCCACAGTGGCAATGCACATGGTGTATCCGTCCGGGTTCGCTGTGGCCGCGGCCGTATGCCCGACGGCCCCGCTTCCACCGATCCGGTTGACCATATTCACCGGCTGGCCCAAATCCTTCTCCATCAGAACCGCGAGCATCCTGGCCACTGCATCGGTTCCTCCCCCCGCGGCCCAGGGACAAATGATGGTCAGGGGACGGGCAGGGAATTTCCCCTGTCCATAGCTGGTTGTATAAGAACCCACTATGACCATAAGGGCTACCAATGCCGTGACCACTACGTTTGTGAAAAAAGTTTTCTGTCGCATGCTTTTCTCCTTTCTTTTTTGTTTACTCATC
>CAZIDC010000459.1:0-3075 GCA_964537885.1 uncultured Syntrophaceae bacterium
GGTTCATGCCCTGAATCCTTCGCTGTGCATCAAATGCGGCATCTGTTACAGCGAATGCAAGTTCAACGCCATCAAGGTTCTTTAGAGGAAGTTCCATGAGTGAAGTAAAAATCGCCATTGACCAGCGGGAAGTTTCCGTCCCCCAGAACTGGACGATTTTACAGGCGGCCGGTAAGTTGGGAATCAAAATCCCGACCCTCTGTCATCACGGGGAGTTGACTCCCTGCAGCGCCTGCCGTATCTGCCTGGTTGAAGTGGAAGGAGCAAGAAATTTGGTAACGGCCTGCTCCTATCCGGTGACCGCGGGAATGAAAGTGAAAACGAAGAGCGAACGGGTGGTTGCGGCCCGCCGCTTAGTGTTGGAACTGATTTTATCCGATCATCCTTTAGATTGTATGACCTGCGAAAAGGCGGGAAGCTGCAGCCTGCAGGATTTGGCTTATGAAATGGGGTTGACCGGATCCCGGATCAAGGGGGAGCAACATCATTATTCCGTCGACCTTTCCAACCCCTTTATCGTTCGGGATTTCAACAAATGCGTTTTATGCGAGAGATGCCTCCGCATTTGCAATGAAATTCAAGGGACCATGGCCCTCGATTATGCCCATCGAGGATTCAACACCAAAGTGGCCGTTCCCTATCATCGGGGGCTTAAGGAAAGCGACTGCGTTTTTTGTGGTCAATGCGTAAGCGTATGCCCGGTGGGGGCGCTGACGGAGCGGTCCCGGATGGGCAAAGGACGCGAATGGGAGTTTCAGAAAGTTAAAACCATCTGTTCTTATTGCGGAGTGGGCTGCACCCTTGTTTTAAACGTGAAGGACCGGGAGATTGTCCGGGTTACCTCCGACCGGGAATCCGGAGTCAATTCCGGCAATATGTGTGTGAAAGGAAGGTTTGGATTCGACTACGTCCACAGCCCGGACCGGCTGACCGAGCCTCTGGTCAAAGAAGGAGAAAAATTTCGGCCGGCTTCCTGGGATGAAGCTTTAGACCGGGTAGCCCAAGGCCTGAAGAAGGTCAAAACTGAGCACGGGCCTGATGCGGTCGGCGTTCTGGTTTCGGCCAAGTGCACCAACGAAGAAAACTATCTCCTGCAGAAGATGGCCCGCGCGGCCTTAGGGACGAACAACGTCGACCACTGCGCCCGGCTTTGACACAGCTCCACCGTCGCCGGTCTGGCGATGGCGTTCGGGAGCGGGGCCATGACCAATTCCATCGGTGAAATCAGAAAGGCAAGCTGTATCCTGGTCATCGGGTCGAATACGACGGAGAATCATCCGGTCATTGGCCTGGAAGTGAAAGCGGCGGTCCGCCAAAGAGGGGCCAAGCTGATCGTGGCCGATCCCCGCAGGATCGAGCTGGTCGATGATGCCCATCTCTGGCTTAGCCATAAACCGGGGACGGACGTGGCCCTGATCAACGGGATGATCCAGACCATTATTTCCCGGGGATGGTTCAATAAGAGCTTCGTTGAGGAACGCACGGAAGGGTTTGAAACCCTGGCCGAATCCGTGAAGGAATATACACCGGAGGCCGTGGAAAAAATCACCGGCGTACCCGCCAAAGATGTTGTGGAAGCCGCGCGGCTCTATGCCCAATCCGCCAACTCCTCCATTCTCTACGCCATGGGCATCACCCAGCATACCGCGGGGACGAATAATGTCCTGGCCTTAGCCAACCTGACCATGGTTGCGGGACAGATCGGGAAGCCCTCTTCGGGCGTGAATCCCCTCCGGGGGCAGAACAACGTCCAGGGGGCCTGCGACATGGGCGGGCTGCCCAACGTTTACACGGGGTACCAGCGAGTCGATGATGAAGCCGTGCGGCAAAAGTTCGAGAAAGCCTGGGGCGTTTCCCTCTCTCCCCGTCCGGGCCTGACCCTGATGGAGATGATGAAAGGGATTGCCGAAGGGAAGATAAAAGCCCTCTTCATCCTGGGGGAGAATCCCCTGCTAACCGACCCTAACGCCAATCAGGTAAAGGAGGAGCTGAAACACCTCGATCTGCTTGTGGTCCAGGATATCTTTCTCTCGGAGACCGCCGAGTTGGCCCACGTCGTCCTTCCGGGGGTGAGCTTTGCCGAAAAAGACGGGACCTTTACGAACACCGAACGCCGAGTGCAGCGCGTGCGCAAGGCCGTCGAGCCTATGGGAAATACCCGTCCCGACTGGCAGATCATCAGCGACCTTTCCACAAGACTGGGCTATCCAATGAATTATGATTCCCCGGCCAAGATCATGGAGGAGATTGCTTCTCTGACTCCATCCTACGGGGGCATCCGCTACGAGCGGCTGGAAGGGCTCGGGCTGCAATGGCCCTGCCCGGCAACCGACCATCCCGGTACTCCATTTCTTCATAAGGATAAATTCACCCGGGGCAAGGGCAAGTTCCACGTTACTCCTTATGCCCCGTCTCCGGAGCTCCCGGATGAGGAATATCCATTCCTATTGACCACGGGGCGGGTGCTCTATCACTACCACACCATGATCAGCCGGAAATCGAAGGGGCTTTCGGAGATTTATCCCGAAGGGGTGGTGGAGATCAACCCCGAGGACGCGGCGCGCCTCGGTATTCAGCCCGATAATGGTTTGGTGGAAGTGGCCTCGCGGAGGGGAAAGGTGAAAGTGAAGGCCCGGATCACCGATACGGTTCCCCCGGGAATCGTATTCATGACCTTCCACTTCAAGGAAGCGGTCGCGAACCTTCTAACCCTCGACGCCTTGGACCCCGTAGCCAAAATACCCGGCTACAAGGTCTGCGCCGTAAAGGTGCAAAAAATTGTAGCAGTTTAGCCCTTCTCCCCCTTGCAAGAAATTCCCCCCTTTTCTAACAACTTTCCCCTTGCCTAAGCGCCCCCTTTTTGCTATTTTCCTGATAAATTGACCTAAATCCCTCCCCGTTTTGATTCTATCCTTATGGCCAATATGTGGAGAGCAGGGATAAAATAGAACCGTCCGAATTTTATTGACACTTCGGGAACCCGGGCGCCCCGATAGCGAAAATGCCTTGCAATTGATATAAGAGTGGGTTGACTGGAGAACGAGGAGGTGAAGTAAAATGAAATGCGTTTTTTGC
>CAZIDC010000460.1:0-3065 GCA_964537885.1 uncultured Syntrophaceae bacterium
TGCGTGGAATGCGGAGTCTGTTTCCGGGCCGAAGTCTGCAAGCCGCGAGCTATCTATCGCCAGGAGATCGAGTGGCCGCGGAGTGTCCGCCTGGCTTTCAGCGACCCGATGGTGGAACACAAACAAACCGGCGTTCCCGGAAGGGGAACGGAGGAGATGAAGACCAACGAGGTCACGGGGCGGTTCAAGAGAGGCGCCTACGGGATGGCCGTTGAAGTGGGGCGTCCGGGTGTAGCCGGCAGGTTGGAAGACCTGGAGAAGATCGCCATGGCCTTGGCCAAAATCGGGGTGGAATTCGAGCCCAAGAACCCGGTTACCTTCCTCTTCGAGGATGTAAAGACCGGGAAATTAAAACCCGACGTACGCAAGGAAAAGGTTCTTTCGGCGATCATCGAATTCGTGGTCAGGCCCGAGCAGTTGAAGCCTGTCCTTCAGGCTTTAAAAGATATTTCTCCCAAGATCGACAGCGTCTTCTCCCTGGATCTGATCAGCTTCCCCGAAGAAACCGAAAAAGCCCCGGCGCTGAAGGTGGTCAAAGAAATGGGCTTCCCGGTTTATCCCAATGGAAAAGTGAACCTGGGGCTTGGAAGAATTTTAAACAAATAAATTCAATTAGATAGATCATACCGTTCCGGCAAGACTTTTAATAAAAGGAGATAATATGACTCATACCCTGCATCGCACGGGAGATTTGGAAAGTATTCGGGAGGACTTTCCCATGCTGACTCACGTGGCCCGGGGATTTAACGATCAGAACGCAGCCCCGCGACTAAAGCAGATTGCCCTGACTATGGTCAAGCATACCGACTTGCATTTCGGCGACTGCAAGGTCGGCAATAAATATACCATGGACCCAGCCGAGATTATGGACAAGCTCACCGTTGGGTGCCAGGTAGTTTTTAAGGACAAAAAGAGCCTGGTTGCCTGTATGAAGGAATTAAAGGAAAAAGACCAGGGAATTTCCATAGTGGTCTCGGGACTGTTCGATGAAGTCTTCGATTGCTGCCAAAAAGCGGGAATTGATCCCCCCTTGATCGAGTTTGCCCTGGGTGTGCACGGCAATACCCAAAAACTCCCCCCGCCGGAAATCCTGGATTTCGTGACCATGTGCGGGCATGGACTGGTTTCCGGCAACTTGGTGAAAAAGATGGTCCGGGACCTGAAGAAGAAAAAGATTACTCTGGAAAAAGCCGCCATCGAGCTGGCCAAACCCTGCCTTTGCGGCATCTTCAATCCCGACCGGGCGTCGAAGCTTTTGAAGAAAATGCTGGGATAAACGGATAGAAAGGAGGTCCATTCTGGAAAGGAATCAAGATCAACGTCCTAAAGTGGCAATTGTCATGGGAGATGCCACGGGCATAGGCCCCGAGATCGTGGCCAAATCCCTGGCCAAGGAAGAAACCCGTCAGCTCTGCCGACCTGCTGTGATCGGCGATGCCCGAGTGATGATCCAAGCCATTAAGTTGACCAAAGCGCCGTTAAAGATCATTCCTCGAAAAAAATGGGAGGAGGTTTCGGGGGAGGCTGGATTTATGGAGATGTTCGATCTGGCGAACCTCGCCCCTGAAGATTACAGGATGGGGGAGGTCAGCGCTCGAGCTGGAAAGGCCTGCCTGGAGTACGTGGAATGGACCATTCCTCAGGTTATGGCTGGACAGGCAGCGGCCATGGTTTTTGCTCCGCTGAACAAGCAGGCTATGAGCCTGGGAGGATCTCCTTTCAAAGGGGAATTAAATCACTTAGCCCACCTGACCAAGGCTGAACTGTTTGGTGAGATTAACGTCCTGGAGCCCCTGTGGACTTCTCGAGTTACTTCCCACATCAGTTTCCGGGAAATCTGCGATCAGCTCACCCTTGACCGCGTTTTAAAGGCCATTACTCTTCTTCATAAAACCATGCGCCGGGCCGGAATAAAGAACCCGCAGATCGGGGTAGCGGCATTAAATCCCCACGGCGGAGAAAAAGGCCTTTTTGGCCCGGAAGAAGAAGCCATCATCCGGCCGGCGGTGGAGAGGGCGAGGCAGGAAGGAATGGATATTTTCGGTCCATTTCCCGCGGATACCATCTTTGTCCGGGCCGGGAAGGGTGAGTTTTCCGGCATCGTTGCCATGTACCATGATCAAGGGCAGATTGCCACCAAACTCCTGGGGTTTGACCGGGGAGTGACGGTTGCCGGGGGTCTTCCCATCACCATCGCCACGCCCGCTCATGGGACGGCCCACGATATAGCGGGCAAAGGGATTGCAGACATAGGAGCTTTTCAGGCGGCGCTGCGAGTGGCAGTGCAGATGGTCCAGTCGTCTAAAGATGGCGCTCCATGATTTTACTTGCTTTGTCTCAAGAGGGCCGTTAGAATTCTGCTTGACTAGCAGATAGGATTAAATCCGAAGCACGAAATTCGAAATCCGAAACAAATTCAAATACCCGAAATCCAAAATTCAAAACAGGCGAGGCTCTTGTAAAAATCCTGCAAGCAAGGGGAAATCGTCTTTCCGGGCAAGCGAAGCGCGACTCGTCCGCCTCAGGCGTTTGGGGATCGGAAAGTTTGAATTTTGAGATTGTTTCGGATTTCGATATTCGAATTTCGGATTTATTTTTTGTTTAGGGGGAGTCATGAAGGTTATCGCTGTTCATCTGGATCGTTGTACCGGCTGCAAAACCTGCGAGCTGTATTGTGCCGTGGATCGAGGGAGCACAGGAAAAACCTTGCTGAAAGCCGTTCAGGAATCTCCTTTGCCCCAATCCCGGGTCCGCGTGGAAGGGAACAACCAGCTACCCATTGCTTTACAATGCCGCCAATGCTTAAAGGCTCCCTGTCTGGACGCCTGCCTTACCGGGGCCCTGACCCGGGACCCGAAATCCAATATGGTAGTTGTCCAGGAGGATCGTTGCATCGCCTGCTGGACCTGCACTATGTTTTGTCCCTATGGAGTCATTTATCCCTGGCCGGAGAGAAAAATCGCCCTCAAATGCGACCGCTGTGCCTATATGGAAAATCCCGTTTGTGTTGAGGTCTGCCCTTGCCAGGCCCTGGAGCTGGTGGAAATCGGCGACTATGAGGAGAT
>CAZIDC010000461.1:0-3064 GCA_964537885.1 uncultured Syntrophaceae bacterium
GTTCACCCTGAGCCTGTCGAAGGGTAAATTACGGACTTTTGCAAGAAGCTCACTTATTTGGCTATTACTCTTTCCGGGAGTTTGCGGGTAAGGATTTCGACGGCCTCCTCGACCATCTCCTCCAGAACCTGGCGGGCCGGTTTGATCTCCCGGATCAGGCCCGAGACCTGTCCCGCCAGACCGCCAACGTATTCATCCTTCTTCCCTTGAATAAAACTGGCCAAGAGGGCTGAAGATATTAAAACCTGGGTGGGAAAGGGAAGCGGTTCCAATCCCGAACCATCCCAAAGGTCATGGAACCTGTTGTAGCTTGCCCGCAGCGTCTTGCCGGTGTAAGCCCGGCTCACCCTTGTGTCTTCATCGGTGGACTGGAGGATTCGTTTTTTATTTATATCCAGGGCGCCTCCTTCGGTTGTAGCCAGGAAGCGCGTTCCCACCCAGACGCCCACGCAACCCATAGCCAGGGCTGCGGCCAGCCCCCGGCCGTCGCCAATGCCCCCGGCCGCCAAAACGGGCACGGGGGCCGCGGCGTCGATCGCTTGCGGCAGAAGGGCCATGGTCCCGATCCGGCCCGTGTGCCCGCCCCCTTCATGTCCCTGAGCCACCAGCAGGTCGATGCCCGATTGAGCCATCCTTTTGGCGTTTTTGGTGTTTCCGGTAATAGCCAGAACTTTCATGCCCTGTCCATGGGCTTCTTCCACCATAAAACCTGGATTTCCCAGGCCGGCGCAAAAAAGAGGAACCCTCTCTTCGATGCACACTTTGATGGCTTCCTGGGGGCGCATCGTAGTTGAGTTCATCTTCACCGTAATTTCCACGTCGGGAAGGTTCAGCTCTTCTTTTACCTTCCTGACCCAATCCTGATGTGACTGCGGCAGGGTTTTCAGGATCGCGTTCAGGGGTAGTTCATTCGGCCCCTTCTGCCCTAATCCCCCGCCCACGTCAAGTTTTTGGGGCAGGAGAAGATCTACACCATAGGGCTTATCCGTTTTGGACTTGATTCCCCGGATGGCTTCCCTTAGGCCATCGATCGTAAAACCCGCACCCCCCAGGACTCCCATCCCTCCAGCCTCGGAAACGGCCACGACCAATTCCACGGGAGCTCCCGTTGTCTCCCCAATCAACGTCGGCCCCATCCCCGCGCTCAGGATCGGGTATTCAATTCCCAGCATGTCGCAAAGTTTTGTCCGCAGAATTCTTCTTCCCATATCAACCTCCCCTTTTAAATTTAGAATTCGGAAAACGGATTGGAGATTTCAAATCACCCCTTCTTCGCTTCTTCCTCCGCCCGCAGAACCTTGCGCAGAACTTTGCCGATGGCCGATTTGGGAAGAGAATCCCGAAACTCCACCATTTTGGGTACTTTGTAGGCAGCCAGCTTTTCGCGGCAGAAAGCGATGATCTCTTCCGGCGTAGCGGTCTCCCCTTCTTTCAGGACGATATAGGCCTTTACCGTTTCTCCCCGATACGGATCAGGAAGGCCCACGGATACCGCATCCAGGATCTTGGGATGCTGGAAAAGAACCTCGTCAATCTCCCGGGGATAGATATTAAAGCCGCCGGCAATGATCATATCTTTCTTGCGGTCCACGATGAAAAAATAATCGTCTTCATCCTGCACGGCGATATCTCCGGTGTAGAGCCATCCGTTTTTCAGTTGGCCGGCCGTCTCCTGGGGGTTGTTCCAGTACCCCTGCATGATCAGGGGGCTTTGCATGATGATCTCTCCCGGTTCCCCTCGCGGGACATCATGAATTCCTTCTTGCAAGTCCACCAGCCGCACATCGTTATCGATAAAAGGAATGCCGATGGACCCCACCTTCTTAAGACCCAGAATGGGATTGGAAATTCCCAGGGATGTGGATTCGGAAAGCCCGTACCCTTCGCCAAAGAATATGCCCATATCTTTTACCTGCTCGATGAGCTCCACGGGCATGGGGGCCGCCCCGGAGTTGAGCAGGCCGAGCTTCCGCGCCAGGTCCAGTTCACCGGCCTTGGGGTGGTTGATCACGGCATTGATCATGGTGGGCACAGCCGGGAAAAAAGTAATTTCCTTAAAGTTGGCCATCAGTGCCATCAATTCATCGATCTGGAACCGGGGCACCAGGATTTGCGTGGCGCAACTGAAGAGGGCCCAGTTCATCACCACGATGTTTCCGTAAACATGGAAGTAAGGCAGTACGGCCAGGACCGTACGCCTTTCCGGCGGCGTGAGGTTGATGGTGGGGCTTCCCCACAGGGCGCACTGCAAAGTCGCAGCCACCACGTTGGCGTGGGTGAGGACGGCCCCTTTGGGAATTCCGGTGGTCCCCCCGGTGAATTGGATCAGGGCTGGGTCTTCGGGAAAAACCTGTACGCGGGGACGTCTCGTATCTGGGCAACCATCCAGGAGCGATGAAAAATGGTGCCACCCCTCCTCCAACTCCAGGCTTGCCGCAGTGCTTACCCCCAGCCCTTTGATATAGTCCGTGACTTTCGTCACGATCACGCGGGGAATCTTGACTGCTTTATAAAGATTGCGGATTGCCGGAAGAACCATGTCAAAAGTGATCAGGGTCGTCATCCCGGTGTTCCCGGCGATGGCCTTTAATTCTTCGGCCGTATACATGGGGTTAAGGTTAACGATAATGGCCCCGAGCGAAAGCGCGGCATAATAGGCGATTACATACTGCGGACTGGTGGGCAGGTGAATTCCCACCCGCTCTCCTTTTTGCACCCCTAATTTTCCCAGAGCATTGGCCAGGCGAATGACTTGCAGGCGCAATTCCCAGAAGGTCATTTCCGTTCCGTAGAAGGTCAGGGCGGCCTTGTCCGGGTAAGCGTTGGCCGGAATCTGAAGAAGTTCCTGGATGGGGAGGCGGGGATAGCGGATGGTAATGGGCACGTTGTAATCATAATGACGATGCCAGGGTCTCGGGTCCATGTTAACCTCTTAAAAATAAGCGATCAGCAGCCAGCCAACAGTTGCCGGATATAAATAGTTTAATTGATCAGATCATTTCCTTTTAGCTGATTGCTAAAGCCTTTAACCATCCGGCCTGTTCAGGGAATTAAAAATCAATAT
>CAZIDC010000462.1:0-3061 GCA_964537885.1 uncultured Syntrophaceae bacterium
CATGATTTAGATCATTTTTTTGGTGCTCCAAAATGTTAGGGTATTGTTAAGCAGGACCGGATTATTGCCAAAGACATGGGAACGCCCGAAATTTTTTATAAGATTGGGCGAGATCAGATTCAAGGAGGATCGAAGAGTATGCGGCGGGGACAACAAAAGTTCGATAAGGAAATGAACATCGGCGAGGTCCTGGACAAGTACCCCGAAGCGCAGGGGATCTTTCAGAAGCATTTCGGCGAAGGTTGTTTTAATTGCCCGGGCTCGCGGATGGAAACGATTTCTTTTGGAGCCCTGATGCACAAGAAGGACGCCAACGCGATTGTGGAAGAGCTCAACGCCAAGATCAAAATATGAGGGAGGAGAAAAGATGGCCCACAAGATCACCGACGATTGCATTATGTGCGGCACCTGCAAGGAAGAATGCCCGGTGGAAGCGATCAGCGAAGGGGACCCCAAGTATGTGATCAATCCTGATTTGTGCACGGATTGCGCAACCTGTGCGGACGTTTGCCCCGTAGAGGCTTGCGTTCCGGAATAAGAAATAGGGGCAGTGACGAGTGGACGTGGCATCTATTAAGAAATTACCGAAACCAACACTGACACTGTATTTATGAGGAGGCATCCATGCGGGAGAAAGTGGAAAAAGCGATTGAGGAAATCCGCCCGTTCTTGCAGGCTGACGGCGGGAATATCGAGCTGATCGACGTTCAGGAGGGTGTAGTCAAGGTGAAATTATTGGGAGCGTGCGGATCTTGTCCCATGTCCCAGCTCACCCTGAAACGCGGCGTGGAAGCGCGACTGAAAGCCCAGGTGCCGGAAGTGAAAGAAGTTGTTGCCGTTTAAAAAAGTGTCAGTGTTTCGTGTCAGTATTGTTTGTCACTCACACTGACACTTACACAGTTCTTCCTACCTCCAATCCTTCGGCCACCGCCTCCAACGCTTTGCGGGGGGTTTTCGCGTCTCCGATCAGATAAACTTCCTGGACCTGGCTTTTAATCCTCTCATAGAGGCTGTTGACCGGTTTGGCCCCTGCGGCAACGGCCACGGTATCCCCCGGGATGAGCATCTCGTCCCCTTCCCTTTCGACGATCACCCCCGCGGCGGTAATCTCCTTGGCCCGGGTGTTGGTCATGGTCTTAACGCCCAAACGCGCAAGGTCCTGGAGGATCGTCCAGCGGGTGCTGGTGCCGATATCCTGGCCGATCTTTTTCAGCATCTCCACAACCGTAATTCTTTTCAGCCCGCGGTAAAGGAGAGAATTCAGGGTCTCCAGCCTTTCCGCTTGGTTGAACATCAAAAAATAAAGCGTTTCCGCATCAATCGTTCCCTTGCGAGCCAGAAAAAGGGCTGTTTCCAGCCCGACCGCACCCCCGCCGATGATGACCACCTCTTTCCCGGTATCCACCTTCCCCGAAAGAACATCCCAGGCCAGGACCACGTTGGGTCGGTCCACCCCTTTGATTTCCGGCACGAGGGGCTCGGCCCCGGTGGCCACAATGACGGCGTCAGGCTTTTCCAGTTCTACATGAAAGGGAGTAACCTCGGTGCGGGTATGAACCGCTACTTTCAACTTTTCCATCTGCTTTTCCAAGTATTCCACGAAGACGAGGAATTCACCCCTTCCCGGAGGGACCGCGGCCAGGGGCAGCTGGCCACCTAATTTTTCGTTTTTTTCATACAGGCAGACCTCATGGCCGCGCAGGGCAGCGACCCGGGCGGTTTCCAGGCCCGCCGGCCCTCCCCCGATAATCATGATCTTTTTCTTCCGCTTGGCCGGCTCAAGGGTCAGTTTTCCTTCCGCACCGGCCCGGGCGTTGACCAGACAAGTTTGCGGTTTTTGGTCGAAGATGGGGTCGAAGCATCCCTGATTACAGGCGATGCAATAGTTGATTTCGTCGACCCGTCCCCCTAAGGCTTTGTTGGGAAGCTCCGGGTCGGCAATCAAACCGCGGGCAAAGCCGATGAGATCCGCTTGGCCATCGCGGAGAATCTGATCCGCGAGGAAAGGATCATTAATCCGGTTGCAGGCCATGACCGGAATCGAAACGGCCTGTTTGATTCCCTGGGCTAAGTAGGTAAATCCGCCGCGGGGCAGACCCATGGTGATCTGGGGAACACGGGTTTCATGCCACCCGCCGGTTACATTAATCATATCCACTCCGGCTTTCTCTAATTCCTTGCAGAAAACCTGGGATTCCTTGTTTTCCAACCCTCCTTCCATGAATTCGTTTCCGGCCACACGGAAGATGATGGGAAAATCCGGCCCTACTTCCTTGCGAATTTCCCGGGCGACTTCCAGCCCAAAGCGCATCCGGTTTTCGTAATCCCCCCCATATTCGTCCAGGCGGCGGTTCACAAGGGGGGAGAGAAACTGGCTGATCAGATAACCTGCCGAGGCGATGACTTCGACCGCATCGAATCCGGCCCGTTTAATCCGTCCTGCGGCCACGGCGTAGTTCTTCTGCACCTGCTGAATTTCCGGGATCGACAACTCGCGCGGGGTTTCTCCGGTGAATTTCGACCGCATAGGAGACGAAGATATGGATTGCCGACCGCCCATGAGCAGGGAGTGGGAGTAACGGCCGGCGTGGTAGAGCTGGGCGGCAATCTTGGCCCCCTGGCCCTGAACCGCTTTGGCCAGCGCTGCCAGACCGGGTATGAATTTATCATCCCGGGCGCTGATCATATTCACCGCCCCGCTGGTTTCATCAATCGTGCACCCGCCGATGATGATCAGGGCCGCGCCCCCTTTGGCCCGCTCCACGAAATAATCCGTATGATGGGGAAGGAGCATTCCTTCCCATGAGGAAAGATAGTGCATGGCGGGCATTACGATCCGGTTCTTCAGTTCCATTTGGCCGACTTTGATCGGGGTGAAGAGCATCTTCAGCATTTCAACCCTCCTCCGATGAAAATATTTCCATCCCCCTTTGTGGGAGACCCCCTTCCCAAACCTGTAGCCCTGCCTTTAAAATTATTGAATCATCTCCAAATTAGTTGACGAACATTTTATGAAAACCTGCCAAGGGCCCGGAAGGAAAGTCAGATTGCGCCGCAAGCA
>CAZIDC010000463.1:0-1259 GCA_964537885.1 uncultured Syntrophaceae bacterium
ACAAGGAGAGCACCGCATCATTTTGGCAAGCGAATTTTTCCGGCCCCTGGACATGGGTGAAGCCTTTCCTTTCCCCCTACCCCAATTTTTTCACACCTGCGGGGAGGGCTGGAAGGGGGTTCTGAAAAACTTTGTTTCAGAGAGTGAAGGCTACGCCCACTTCGCCGGCAATGGCTTTTAAATCATCGTAGACTTTATAATAAAGCGGGATTCCGTTCTTGCGGTATTTTTCCTCGAGCTCAAACTCTTTTTCGCCATGAATAAAAATCCGGTTTTGTCCTTCAGCCTTACCCGAACTCTTCAAACGCCGAATGAGGTCATCCATGTCTCTCTTGAAATCTTCCAGCGGGCGGAAATAATCCACCCGCAGGGCGCCGAAGAAATGGCCCACGAGAGAGGGTAAGGGCTGGCCTGCGGGAGTTTTGGGGTAAAGCAAGTTCAAGTACCCCGAACCCGAAAGAGCACCGGACAGAATATCTACCAGTAAGTCCAGGCCATATCCTTTATGCCCTCCAAACTCCTCGCCTTCTCCCCCCATGGGTAGAATGCCTCCGCCGGCCTTGCTGCGGATATTACTGATGACCCGGGTAGGATCATCGCAGGATTGACCTTTTTCATCCACCGCCCATCCCAAGGGGATCTTTTTGCCCATGCGGCTGTGCACTTCCATTTTTCCCAGCGTGGCCACAGCCGTGGACATGTCCAGGACAAACGGCTTCTCGTGCAGGGTTGGAACAGTCACGCTGATGGGGTTCGTTCCCAGCATGACCTGCCGGCTGAAGGTGGGAACCACGTAGACATCCGAATTTGTCAGGGAAATGCCGATCAGGTCGTGCTTCAGGGCCTGCAGCGAGTAATAACCAGCGATTCCATAATGGTTGCTGTTGCGCACGGCAACAAAACCGATGCCGTTTTTCAGGGCTTTATCAATGGCCAGCTTCATTCCCCGCGACCCGGCCACCTGCCCTAAGGCTGCGCCCCCGTCAATGAGGGCTGTGACAGGTGTTTCGTGCACCACTTTTATTTCCGGCCGGGGTACCATCACTCCATTTTTCAGGCCCGTATAATAGCGGCGTAATCTGGCCACACCGTGGGAATCGATGCCCCGCAGATCAGCTAAAACTAACACTTCCGATGTGGTCAGGGCATCCTGAGGAGGAATCCCCAATTTCTCAAAAATCTTCTGGCAGAATTCGGTAAGGGGCTCCGTCCAAACCGTTTTAAATTCTTCGCTCATAAGAACCTCCATGGGACATCAT
>CAZIDC010000463.1:1359-3060 GCA_964537885.1 uncultured Syntrophaceae bacterium
AATTTTTTAGATTCTGAAAATATTCCTGAAGGCGTTCGATCATTTCGGGAACCGTCTTCCAGTGATGAATCTGGGAGCGAAATTCAGCGGCGCCCCGCAGCCCCCGGGTGTACCAGATGAGGTGCTTCCTGAACTCTTTGAACCCGCGGACTTCTCCCCTCGTCTCCATCATCATTTTAAGATGGCGGATGATCATTTCCTCTTTCTCTTGCAGGGATGGTTCCCCGGGTTGAAGTCCATCCAGCAATCTCAAAGCCTGGCGAAAGATCCAGGGATTTCCCAGAGCCCCCCGCCCGATCATCCCTCCCGCGCTTTGGGTTTGAGCGAAGAAATCAACGACGGCCTGGGGGGAGGTCAGATCGCCATTGCCGATAACCGGGATCCGAAGATGGTTTTTGGCCCGGGCGATGACTTCCCAGTCTGCTTTCCCACCATAGCCTTGCGAACGCGTTCGCCCGTGGATCGTTACGGCGTCAACCCCGCACTCCTCAGCCATCTTGGCCGCTTCTAAATAATTCTTATTTTTATCATCCCACCCCGAGCGGATCTTGATGGTTAAAGGGAGGAAGATGGCTTTACGGACCAAGGAGACGATTTTTGCGGCCCGCGCGAGGTCTTTGAGCAAGGCCGCACCCGATCCGCCATGGACTACTTTGCGCACCGGGCACCCCATGTTGATGTCTACCAGGTCGGCCCCATGCCCTTCGACGATCTTGGCCGCGTCGGCCATGGTCTCCGGGCGCGAGCCAAAGATTTGCACGGCCAGAGGCCGTTCTTCCGGGCAACTCCGCAACAGCCGCTGGGTAGCCTTTTGGCTGCGGACAAGCCCTTCGGCGCTGATCATCTCCGTGCAGACCAGCGCGCATCCCTGCTCTTTGGCCAGGAGCCGGAAAGGAAGATCGGAGATCCCGGAAAGAGGAGCGAGGAGAAGGGGGTTGGCCAGCGACAGGGATCCGATCTTTAATGGATGTCCACACTCAACGGTCAAGGAAAATCTTCCCTTCCCGATAGACGGGCACGAGTCTTGAAGAATCGATCTGGGCACAGATGCGCACGTCTTTGGCCAGCCCGATGGATTCTAAATATTGTCCCCACTCGGAAGCCAGCAGCATTCCGTAAATATCCCCTTCAAAATACTCATACAAAATTTTAGCGGACATAGCCGAGTCGCTCTTGAGAAGGGGGATGCCGGATTTTTCCAGAGAGTCTACGATCGCCCCGCCGCAGACTGTATCCTCCAGACAGAAGAGGTCCTTCTCCCCCGAGCAGGCGAGGAGGATGTCCTGTTGAGTTTCTTTTAGGCGCTGGCCTAACGCCGAGAGGTTCAGGAAAGCTCCGATAAAGACCCCGGCGGCTCTTTTAGCGGAGACAAGCGCCCGGGTGCCGTTGGTGGTGGTCATGACCACCACCTTCCCCTTTACCTTCTGCGGGAGGTAATCGCGGGGGGAGTTTCCCAGATGAAATCCCTCGACCGCCTTTGCTCCCCGCTCCCCGCCCAGAAGAAGGTTCGGCTCTTTTCTCTCTTCGGCTAATCTTCTGGCCTCTTCGATGGTGGAGACAGGAATGAAAGCCGAACAGCCGTTCTCGAAAGCAACGATCATCGTCGAAGTTGCCCGCAGGGTATCGATGACCACCACGGTTTTTCCCCGAAGGTCTTTTCGGTCGAGTTCCATCGGTGTAAACGTTAAGTCGATGTTCATA
>CAZIDC010000464.1:0-3058 GCA_964537885.1 uncultured Syntrophaceae bacterium
AATCTGCACCGGCAAAAATGATTTATTCAGAACTAAAACGTTGGAATGATTCATCTCCAACCCCTACAAGTTAATGCCTAAAATGCCTAAAGTTGAAAAAGTGGTTTTGCCACCTTTGTTGAGGCCCCCGGGCCATGGATTCCCTCGCCCCTTAGATCCTACCTCTTTTCAAAGGGCTAAAGTTTTACAATAAATCTAATTGCTGATTGCGGATTTTGTTGTCCCGCATTCCCCAATTCGCAATCATGACAGCGCTTTCCGTATTCCCGTCAGAAGGGCTTCTTCCTCTCCTGCCGCTACTGTCCTCAGGTCTAAAAGAACTTCTCCTTCTTTGATCCGGGCAATTACCGGCGGATCACCTTTTCTCAATCTCTCTTCCAAATCCGCTGCGGAGCTTTTCAAGGGCCGGAGAGCAACGACTCGCGTGGGCAAGGTCTGCAGGGGCAGCGCTCCCCCTCCCACCGGAGAGCCTTCCTCCCGCAGGGTTACCCGGCATTCGGAAGAGATTTCTTTGTTCAATCTACGCAGGAGGCGTCTGGCCCTCCGTTCTATCTCCTGCACCGGGCAGGTTAGCATTCTGAGAACCGGGATGCTTTTTAAAGCCGAAGGACGGTTCAGATAAACCCGGAGGGTCGACTCCAGTCCTGCCAGGGTAAGTTTGTCGATTCTCAGGGCGCGGTTCAATGGATTCTTTTTTAGCAGGTCAAGGTACTGTTTCCTGCCCACGATAATACCGGCCTGGGGCCCCCCTAACAATTTATCCCCGCTGAAGGTAACCAAATCCACCCCGGCCGCAATTGCCGCTTGGACCGTCGGCTCCTGCTCCAGACCGTAGGCCGTAAGATCGACGAAGCAACCGCTCCCCAAATCTTCCATCACCGGCACGCCTTTGTCCTGCCCTAAAGCAACCAAATCCCTTAGGGAAACCTCGGCCGTAAAACCAAGAATTCGGAAATTGCTCGTATGGACCTTGAGCAGAAGCGCAGTCTCCCGGCCCATGGCCTGTTCATAATCTCGCAGGTGGGTGCGGTTGGTGGTTCCCACTTCCACCAGACGGGCGCCGCTTTTTTTCATCACGTCCGGGATGCGAAAGGAGCCGCCAATCTCCACTAACTGTCCGCGGGAAACGACGGCTTCCTTGCCTTCGGCCAGACTGTTCAGGGCTAAAAGGACGGCGCCGGCGTTGTTATTAACCACGAGGGCGGACTCGGCGCCGGAGATCTGCCGGAGGAGCGCCTCCACATGCTCATACCGCGAACCGCGTTCGCCCGTAAGGATATCGAGTTCCAGGTTAGAGTAGCCGCCGGCGATTTCGGCGATGGTTCTCAAGGCCTCGCCAGCCAGCGGGGCTCTCCCGAGATTGGTGTGGAGAACCACCCCGGTGGCGTTGATGACCGGCCGAAGAGAAGGACGCGCGGCTTCGGCCAACTCGTCCTCCACGGCGGCGAGCCATTGTCCCTGGGTCATGGGTACCGCAGCCGCCTCTTGCCCGTCCCGGTTCATTAGGATGGCCTGGCGTTTTTTCTCTAAGACCCGGCGTATGGATCCGACGATCGATTCCCTGGAATAAAATTTTAAGCGCTCCTGGATGGGAGGATGGCGGAGAAGCTCATCTACCGCAGGAAGGGCTTTTAGATATCTTTGTCTGTCCTCGGGTTCCATACCTCTCAACGGGCGATTACCACGCCGCCAGCAGGACCGGAACGATATCCTTGGGGTCTGTAACCTTGCGAATGTTGGAGCGCATGGCCATATCGGCTACGGCCAACTGGGCCGCCTCTTCAAGACCTTCTTTGGGAATGTTCACTTCCGAGAGCTTTTGGGGCAGACCCAGCTGGCGGGTAAAACTTTCTACAGCCTGCGCCGCCATCTCTCCGACTTCGGCATCGGTCTTGCCTTTAATATCCAGCCCGAAGGCTTCGCCTACCTGGCGGTAACGGGGAGCGCTGACCGCCATGTTGAACCGCATTCCATGGGGAAGGAGAATGGCATTGGCCAGACCGTGGTGGAGGCCGTACATCCCCCCCAGGGCATGGGCCATGCCGTGCGCGCAACCCACTAAGGCATTTTGAAAGGCCATCCCGGCCATGGTGGAAGCGATGGCCTGCATCCCGCGGGCTTCCACGTCATCTCCTTTCTCCAGGCAGCGGGGGAGGTATTGAACGATCAGGCGGATGGCCTGGTAGGCCAGGCCGTCGGCGATGGGTTCGTATCCCCGGGCATGGAGACTCTCGATGGCATGGGACATGGCATCCATCCCCGTGGCAGCCGTCATCGCCGGGGGCAAGCCGACCGTTACCAGGGGGTCAAGGATGGCCACGGGCGGAATGAGGGCGGGGTCGGACATCAGATTTTTCACTTTGGTTTCATGGTCCTTGATGGTGGCGAACATGGTCACTTCGCTCGCTGTTCCTGAAGTTGTGGGGATCGCTATGTGGGGCACAATGGGTTCGCCGACTTTGCCCAATCCTAAAAATTCCCGCAGGTCATTCTTGCCTTTTTTGGCCAAGACTCCGATGGCTTTGGTTGTATCCATAGTGGAACCGCCACCGATGGAAATCAGCCCATCCGCCCCGCTGGCCCGAAAAACCTCGGCTCCCCGGGTAACCACTCGAAAGGATGAATCCGGAACGGCCTCCGCAAAAAGCCCTGCGCCCCGGTCCCCCAGAACGGCCATCAGGGATTTAACCATCAGAGCCTCTTTCAGGGTCACATCCGTTACCACAAGGGCCTTGTACATTCTTAGGCCGTCCATTTCCTTAACGGCCTCTTGGAGGGTTCCTTCTCCGAAAACGATCCGGGTGGGGATTTGAAAACGGAAGGCCAAACGATCCTTGTAAGCCATAATCATTCTTCCTTGGGTTCAATAACTTCTACCAGTTCAATCAAATCTTTGTTAATGGCCAAAAAGGATTTTGGCTCGGCAAAATCCTTGGACTCCACCTCGGTCATGCTGATAAATTTTCGTTTATCATTAATGACGTCCGAGAAACGCCGCAGCTCGGGTGGAAGATAAATGTTGCCCGTATAGGTAGAAGTCGCGGTCTTCACCCAGGCC
>CAZIDC010000465.1:0-3057 GCA_964537885.1 uncultured Syntrophaceae bacterium
GGTGACTTCATGATGCTCGGGGCCTATTTCGCCTACTTCCTCAACGTCTATACCGGCATGGATCCCTTGGTCGCCATCTTTCCCGCCCTCTTGGCATTCTTTTTAATCGGCATCGCCAGTTACCGGGCCATCATCAAGTATGTCCTCGGTGCTCCGGAGTTGAATCAGCTTCTATTGACCTTTGGTCTGGCCATGATCATGGAACAGCTCGCGAACCTGTTATGGACATCCCGCCCCATAAAGTTGCCCTTAAGCTATGTCTCTTCCTCGGCCACCATCGGTTCTTTCACCTTTGGTACCTTTGAATTTGTTTACATAGGTGCCGCTATCATCGTGCTCTCAGGACTTCTTCTATTCTTGAAACGCACCAGCACGGGGCAGGCCGCCCTGGCAGTGGGGCAGAATCCCCGAGGAGCGAAATTGGTGGGTATCCACGTAGATCGGACCTATCTTTTGATCTTCAGCCTCTCCATCGCACTAGTGGGAGCCATCGGCGCTATCTTCATGACCCGCCATTCGATCTTCCCCCTCGTGGGGGCACCCTTCACCATGAAATCGTTCTGCCTCATTGCCATGGCCGGGATCGGGAACCTTGTGGGGATCCTGTGGTGCAGCTTGATTTTGGGGCTGGCGGAAAACTTTGTCCTCTCCTTCAGAGGATACGCCGGGTGGGCAGACATCCTTTTCTTTGCCCTCATCGTTCTGGTGATTATGGTTCGTTCCCATCAGAGACAGGTGAAATGAGAAATTTGAGATATCTTCTCTATATCGCTGTTTTGATCATCCTCCTCACCTTGCCCCTCTATACCGGAGTCTACCTATTGAATGTGATGGATATTATCCTCATCTACATTGCCTTGGCTTTGAGCTGGGATATGCTGCTGCGCTCGGGGCAGATCTCGTTCGGCATCGCCGGTCTTTTTGGGGTGGGTGGATATGCTGCCGTGCTCCTGCACTTAAACTTCGGGGTAAGCCCCTTAATCAGTATTCTGATGGGCGGCGTGGCCGCCGGGGCCCTGGCCTGGCTTGTTGGCATGGCAGTGCTGCAGCTCAGGGGAATGTATTTTGCAATCGTTACCTTAGCCCTGGCTGAAATATTCCGAGTGATCATAAGAAATTTACCCGACCTGACCGGAGGTCCGGAAGGAACCGTTCTTCCGTCGGCAATCTTCGCCGGAAATTCCACCAAGACCTATTGGCTGGTACTCACCGTAGCCGTAGTCAGCGTCATGGCTTCAGAAATTTTTCGCCGGACCCGAATTCACTTTGCCCTCACCTCCATCCGCAACGATGAGATTGTCGCCAGATCGAGCGGGATCGATGTGTTCAAATATTTGGTATTCATTTTTGTCATCACCTCGGCCATTCAGGGAATGACCGGCGGAGCTTATGCCCACATCTACGGTTTTGTTTCGCCTGAAGGGAGCTTTTCCGTAGACTTCACTCTGTTGCCCATTGCCATGGCCCTTTTGGGAGGGATGCATTCAACCTGGGGACCGGTCGTGGGGGGGATATTACTGGGAGTGGTTTCCGAGTTCCTGAAGCTGCAGATTCCTTACGGCCATCTTTTGGTTTATGGACTTATTATCGTGATCACCATTTTGTTTTTCCCTCAGGGGATTTTGGGGACTCTCGGACAAAAACTGAAAAAAACCGGCAACGGATAAAAAGGGCGCTCTATGGCGGGTCTGAAAACGGAAAACTTGACCAGATATTTTGGCGGCCTAGCGGCTCTCAACCGGGTAAATATGGAGTTCCGGGAGAATGAGATACTGGGGATCATCGGGCCGAACGGAGCCGGAAAGACCACCTTCATTAATGTCATTGCCGGAATCTATCTTCCCACAGAGGGGAAGATCTTTTTCAATGATCAGGACATAAGCGAACTGCCGGCCCACAAGCGATGCAGACTGGGCATCGGAAGGACTTTTCAGCTGGTGAGACCCCTTCAGGGCCTAAGCTTGCTTGAAAATGTGATGGTGGGGTCTCTTTTCGGCAAGGGATTCAGTCAAAGAGAGGCCCGAAAGAAAGCCGAAGAATTGTGCGAATTCTTGGGGCTCCGGGATATCACCAGAGATATAACCCGGATGACGGCCCTGGAAATTAAGAAGATGGAGATTGCCCATGCTCTGGCGACGCAACCCAAGCTTCTTTTTCTGGATGAGGTGATGGCTGGATTAAACAGTGATGAGACGATGGAGATGATTGACCTGGTAAAAAGAATCCATAGCCGGGGCATTGGCATCGGCATTGTGGAACACGTCATGAGGGTCATTCGGGAGTTGACAGATCGGGTTGTTGTCCTCGACTGGGGAGAAGTCATTGCCGAAGGCCCCTACGGAGAAGTCTCCAATGATCCCAGGGTGATTACCGCCTACCTGGGTGAGGAAGCCTAATGCTTGCTCTTAAGAATATCAACATCTTTTACGGGAAGCTGCACATCCTCTGGGATTTATCTCTTGAAGTGGGGAAAGAATCGGTTGGATTGTTCGGGCCAAATGGTGCCGGGAAGACAACCCTGATCAATGCCGTACTGGGCCTAGTGAGACCGGTGAGCGGGGAGATTCAGTTGGATGGGGAATCTCTTTTCCCCCTGGAAACCTACCAGAGGATTCGCCGGGGGATTTCTGTGGTACCCCAGGAAAGGGAGCTTTTTCCGGTGATGACGGTCATGGAAAATTTGCGAGCTGGGGCCGCATATATTCCCGGAGCCAAAGCGAAGGTCCTGGAGAGTATGGACTTTGTCTTTGGGATCTTTCCCGCGCTTAAGGAACGGATGAAACAGCCGGCCGGGACATTGAGCGGGGGTGGACAAAGGATGTTGGCCATCGGGCGGGCCCTCATGGCCGACCCGAGGATGCTGATCTTAGATGAACCCTCTTGTGGACTGCAGCCGTCGCTCGTGTCCGAGCTCTTCCACCGGTTAAAGGAAATCAAATCGAAAGTCTCTCTTCTCATTGCTGAACAAAACGTGCGCCAGTGTTTGAAAGCCATCGACCGGGGCTATGTCATTGAGAATGGAAAGATCATCATGGAAAAAGGCGCCCAAGATCTTGC
>CAZIDC010000466.1:0-3051 GCA_964537885.1 uncultured Syntrophaceae bacterium
AATATGGCTTTCCTTCCGGGCCCTTGGCAGGTTTTCATAAAATGTTCGATCAACTAATTTGGAGATGATCCAAATAAATAAATTTAATGTCCCACGGCATGCAGCCGACGCCGCCTACCGGGAGGCGCGGCTGATGTCTGAGCGTTCTCAAAATTTTAAAAGAATCGCATGAGGATATAAAGCCATGGTTAGATATTCACATTTAAAAACAACGTTATTATTTATTTTAATGATTGTTCTTGTTGTTGGGTTATCAATCATATCCACACAAATCTGGGGAGGAAAACCCGAACAGCCGCCGGAGCTTAAAGGGCTGATAATAGAAAAGGAAATGACTATTATCCAGTTCGGCCAAGCTAACGGATTGACAAATCAAGCTTTGAAGGAAATATTTGACCTTAAAGTAGAAACTGATCTGGAAAAGAAGTTAAATAAATTCGGTACGGCCGAACAAATTGTTTCCATGGTTACTAAGAAACTGGCATTAGCCTCAGAACATGCCAGCAAGGACTGGATTAAAATCCCGGTAAAGTTTGGCCTTTGGTTTATCTTTTTGTCCGCGATTTTCATCATTCTTCAAAAACGAAAAGTTACGTCTGGCCTCAGGAATGGGTTGCTTTTTACGGCCATTTTGATCTTTGGTGTAGTTATGGGGTCGGACCCTAGCCCCATGGGCACAGTAAAGGATGCCCTTCACCTATATGGCACCGCACATGCAATCTTCCCGCCTCGCATGATCGCTCTATCAATCTTTTTGGCAATAGTTTTTCTTGCCAATAAGTATATTTGTGCTTGGGGTTGTCAGGCCGGTACCCTGCAAGACTTGATTTTCCGAATTAATCAGACTGATAGACGGAAGGCTGTTATTGGCCGTCAAATCAAATTACCTTTTGTCCTGACGAACACCGTTCGCTTCACATTTCTTTGCGTGTTTACGCTCTTCGCCTTTTCGTGGGGTATTGATATCATCGATCCGGTTGACCCTTTCAAGATCTATAAACCGACATACCTCGGGCTTATCGGAGGTATTTTCGTTGGTACTCTTCTATTAGCCAGCCTGTTCATTTATAGGCCTTGGTGCCACCTTTTCTGCCCATTCGGCTTGGTCGGTTGGGTTGTGGAAAAAGCAAGTCTCGTGAAAATAAGTGTGGACTACGAGACTTGTATCGCCTGCCAGAAATGTGCCGCAGCCTGTCCTTCGTCGGTAATGGGTGCTATTTTGCGCCGTAACAAGAAAACAATACCAGATTGCTTTGCTTGCTATACATGTAGGGATGTATGTCCGACCCATTCAATAAGCTTTTCGACAAGAAAAAGGACGATGCCCCCCGCAGATCATTTTGAAAAAAGAAAAAAAGAGGAAAGCATATTAATCGTCTCCCCCGGATCGCCGGTTTATCCGGCGCCCGGTGAGCCTCCGCGAGATGCAACAAATAATTGAGAAATATGAGGTATGAATTGTCCGAGCCATCAATAATGGCCCCAATCTGGCTTACTGAGTGGATGGAAGTACACAAGATTACCCTATGGGGTGCGGCAGATCTTCGGGATTTTTCCACACCCCGGGATGAAACAGGAAAAAGATTTCTTTTCGCTCTTTCATGGGCTATTCCAATGAACCCCCAAATAATGGTAAGCATCCAGAACGGGCCTAACCAAGCATACGCTGATGAGTATTCCAGAGTGAACAAGCATATCAATGAATTATCAGAAGCTTTAGCGGCCGAAATCAGAGTCAGAGGTTTTCGATCTAAACCGCTGGCGGCTTCGGATCGTACCGATACGGTTAATATCAAAGGGGACTTTCCTCACAAAACTGCCGCAACAAGAGCAGGTTTGGGCTGGGTAGGTCGTCATTGTCAACTTATCACGCGCCCGTTCGGGTCATGGATTCGATTGGGAACCGTTTTCACCGACATTGAACTTCCGTATGGGCCGCCAATAGAGAGAAACTTCTGCGGTCGTTGTACGCGCTGCGTAGAAGCCTGCCCTGCAAAAGCCTTGAAAGGCAACGCATGGTATCCAGGATTACCACGTGAAGAGATATTGGATGTATGGGAATGTGATCACTGGAAAAAGGAGCACTACTTTCAGTATCACAAGGGGCATAACTGCGGAATTTGTTCAGCAGTCTGTCCTTATGGATTAAAAGTGTTAAAAAGAAATCTGAAAAAACATAATATTTTGTAAGTACAAACAACCGCGCAACAAATCACTCCACCGGAGAGAAGATCACGGGTTTGGGGAAGTATCTGGTCGAAGGTCGCAAAATAAGAATAAAGAAATAACGTAGTCCCATTTCCAAAGGAGATTCTATGGGTGAGATGGAAGTGATGTTAGCCAAGTTGACGAGGCGCGAGTTTCGGGAAGCGATCGAATCGGGCAAACTTACGGCGGCGATTATAGCCTGCGGAAGCAATGAGCAGCATTCCGAACATTTGGCCATGGAGCATGATACGGCCTCGGCAACCTACATTGCCAGGGAAGCGGCCAAGCGGCTCTATCCTCAGGTAATTGTCACTGTGCCGATGGCGGTCGGGATATCCGAGCATCACATGCATCATAAAGGAACCATCGCGGCGAGGGCCGGGAGCTGGCTCGGAGTGCTTTTTGATGTAGTTGAAAGTCTTGGACGTCATGGACTTAGAAATATACTGATCCTCAACGGGCACGGGGGGAATACGCTTCCTGTAAAGGGGGTTATCGATAGCTGGCGGTATTATTTACAAAACCATTTCCCGGGGGCCAACCTGCAGTTTTGTTCGTACTGGGACTTAATTCCCAGAGAATTTTTAGATAAGCATATGCAAACCAATATCATCCCGGGGCATGCCAAAGAATTCGAAACGGCCATTGGTCTGGCCCTTTTCCCGGAAAATGTCCGGCATGACGCCATGCGGGATCAGGCGGATAAGGACCCGCTGCTTGCCACCGCGGAGAAGGGACGGCTGTTTGTGGAGGAGGCGATTCGTCAAACCGTCGATTACTTGCAGGGAATGATGGACGGGCGGATTCGGCCCCCCCAGTTAAAGCACTATCCGTGAAAGAAAA
>CAZIDC010000467.1:0-3050 GCA_964537885.1 uncultured Syntrophaceae bacterium
CGGTGAAAAGTCCTGAGGGATTCATATTATGCAGTTGGTGATTAACACTCCTGGTATCATCCGATACGCGTAAATATCATAGGTTGAAGAGCGGGTTCCATAGCTTATTTCCCCCGTTTTGCCCCCGGAGGAACGCCGGGGCCGGGTCCCATCCCCGGCATTGCGGGCATGGCCATTTTTTCATAGCCTGCGGGGATTTCAAAAAGGCTGTCGGACTGGCCGCCGGTCTTAATGTTCTTGTATTCCGTGGACCAGTTTCCATCTACCGCCGCGATCTTTATCGGATAGTTTAAATCCGTGGCTATCCACTGATAGGCCTTATCGGAAATTTCCCCGTTCTTTATGGTAACTTCATATTTTTTTGTGGGATATCCATTAACCGTTTCCGAACCGAGGTATTTTCTGCCGACTTCGTCTTTCATCTTTTCACCGGGAACTTGTTGCAGCTGGTCGGATATCATTTCCATATAAGACTTTTCTTCCGGCATAATCACCCACATGAGCTTCTTATCCATCCGCACAATGCTATAAGCTTTCTCCCCTTTGGTTTCCATGCGAATTTTGTTGTCCTTCATGTAGATTTTGGATTGCATGGTTTGGCCAGCGGCTTTATTGATCATATCCGCTGAAAATTCAGCGGCGAAGGCATGGCCAAGAACAGCAAGACTTACCATGAAACCGAATGCCGTAATCCCCATTTTTGTCATGAAAATCCTCCTCGGGTTTTTCTAGATGATTTATACCACGTGGGGGTTGTCACAGAAAGCATTTTTTAACCATCGTCCCAAGGCGCCCTCTCACGAAGGGGGGCAGGACAGGGAGATGGCGACAATTGTACATTGCTTTCTTCTAGTTTTGCTAAAAGAGTCGCGAATTCGGTAGGGGGTAGAAAGGAAGCTCTTTATAAGCGACGAAAAAGCCAACGGGGGAATCATGGAAGAATTCAAAACGTATTAAGAGTTTCTACGCCGGCTCCGCGCCGTAAAAACTCTTAATACGTTAGGCCGGGAACCAGCATAAAGGGCTTGGCCCCTGAACGGCTGAAAGGCCGGTCATGTTTCTTGCGCGGCGATGAACCGGCCATCGCCGGGTTGGCCGGTTATTTTTTCCCCATCGTAAATGACCTTGCCCCTAAGAATCGTCTGCACCACCTTACCCTGCACGCTGAACCCTTCATATGGGGTCCATCGGGCCGATGAGTGCATCTCCCCGCCATGAATCGTCCAGCGGATGGAAGGGTCAATAACGGCAAAGTCAGCATCCGCTCCCAGGGCGATGTGCCCCTTGCGCGGGTATAGCTTGAAGCGCTTGGCCGGTTGTTCGCAAAGAATCCAGGCCATCTGAACAGGGAAAAGGCCCCGCCGGACAACCCCCTCGCTGAACATTAAAGGAAAGAGAGTTTCAACCCCCGGAGCCCCCGAGGGGTTGGCCAATATATCAGGAGCCTGTTTTTGCTCTAAGGGCCAGGGAGCATGGTCGGAGGCGACCATGTCGATACATCCACTTTTTAAAAGATCCCACATTTCTTCGATGGCTTCCCGCCCTCTAAGCGGGGGGTTGATCTTGGCCAAGGCCTTGAGCCGGTCCATATCTTCCTGATTCAAAAGAAGGTAATGGGGACAGGTTTCGGCGGTAACATCTACCCCTTCTTCCCGGAAGCGCCGGAGCAAATGAACCGAGCGGGGGTGGCTTACATGGTAAAGGTGGAGACGAACGCCGGTCCAGCGGGCGAATTCCAGAAGCTTGAGAACGGCTGTTGTTTCGCTGATAACGGGCCGGGTTTCGCAGTGGGCCCGGGGGTAAACCTTTCCAGCCCGGCGGTATTGGCGGATTAGATGAAAGATGAGGTCATCGTTCTCCGCGTGGAATCCCACCGGAACGCCGCAAGCGGCAATGGCGGGCAAGATATCCCCCAGGACTCCATCGGGGATTCGGGGAAAACGCTCCGGATCGGTCTCGAATAAAGACAGTTTGAACCCGCAGGCGCCCAATTCGACTAAAGGAAGGATAGCATCCAGCGAGCCTTCTTTTTTCAAAGTGGCCAGAAGAGCGATATCCACCATGGCCTCGCTTCGGATCCGCTCTATCTTTTTCCTGAATGCTTCCGGGGTGTTAGTGGGGACTCCGGCATCGTAAGGCATTTCGATGAAGGTGGTGACTCCGCCGGCGGCCGCGGCCGGGGTTGAACCCAAAAAACCTTCGACCCCAGGGATACTGAAAGAATGTACATGCCCATCCACGATCCCGGGAAAGACCAAAGATCCACTGCAATCAATCGTCGCTTGCGCCGGGGGATTTTCTCCCGGCGCGTACAAACCCACAATCACCCCATCTTTGACGCCGACAGCCGAATCTTGGGCAACCCCGGATTCAAGAACGAGATCTCCTTTAATCAAAAGGTTCAGGAAATTCTTTTCCATATTTCCTCCCGTCGGCAGGAGAGCCTAAGTTTTTAGATCAGGGGGAATCTGCGTCTTTAAGCAAATCGTGAAAAATCCAACCCATTTCCCCTGAAGGCAGTTTTACGTTAACCCAATTCCCAGTCTGACCCATCTTTTCAATCTTCATTCCCTTTTTCAGAGTGGTGATAACCTTGCTTTTTGTGGTTGGTTCCTGTCTAACGTTCGTATTTTTTAATGTAACCACATAAACTTCCGTTGGAGCCGGGGGCGGGGGCGGAGGTGGGGCGACCTCCGGCTTTGGTTCTTCCTTCTTTTCCACTGGAGGCGGGGGCGGAGGTGGTTCTTCCTTGGGGGCAGGGGGTGGCGGAGGCGGCTCTGGTTTAGGGGCGGGTGGCTCCACGAGTTTAGGGGTGGGCGGTGCTGGCGCCGGTTGGGGCGGGGGGGGTTCTTGTTTTGGCCCTAATAGTCCGCAGGCTGCAAAACTTATAGCCAACCCAGCAATTACCAATAAACCCAGAATGAATTTATAATTTACCCTTATTTCTCCAATTCGTTTGCTTCGAAGATGCTTATCCATGATCTACCCCCTTTAAAAAATATTTATGAATTGCATACAGATAAGGCACCTTACCGAAGGGCAGAGGATCC
>CAZIDC010000468.1:0-3032 GCA_964537885.1 uncultured Syntrophaceae bacterium
TATCGGATTTCCTGGAAGTTGTCAATAGTTTTGCAACCCGGGACACAACGTCCCGTCTGCCTTCACTATTTGAATTTCGCTTACTTGCTGCATTCATCTGAACCCGGTTCGCGCCGGGATTGTTCAGGAGGCGGAGGATTATCGCTGGGACATGAAACCTAATGATTTTTGTCTCTCCCCGGACCTAACGGGAGTATAATAAAAGAAGAGGAAGGGATCAATGGTTTTCATGGGAAAGAAGATTATCATTTTTGCAGCGGCCGGCCTCCTGGGGTTTCCCCTAAGTGGCTTAGAAGCTTCCTTGCCACAAGAGAGGGTTGCCATGGGGAATCTCGTCTCCGAAGGGGAGCGATTCCCTGAGGGAGTGTTGATGAAAGATTTTGTTCCCTTCGAGAAGGGGGAAAAGCAAAAAGACAATGGTTCGGGAAACATCATTTCGGTACAGATATTCAATGACCCTCGTCAATTATTTCCACCGACCCCTCCAGCCCTCAGACCTCCTGCTTATTCTCCTGTCGTGCCTCCCCCTCCCCCCAAGGATCGAGCAACTCCACCTGACCAGGGAAAAGGCGTCATTGACCCTCGAACCGGAGATTTTTTCCCCGGCGTCAAGGGGGGAGTCACCAACCCCCGGACGGGGGACTTCTTGCCCAAAGTGGACGGTGGATATCTCAATCCCAAAACAGGAGAGGTGATCCCAAGAGGCCAGAACAATCCATGAAAAAGGGCCAGTAAGCTCTAAAACTTTTTTAACAAATAAAAAAGAGATTAGATTCGGCAGGACTAAATGGTGCCCGTTACAATCTCGCATATTGCTTTGATGAACTAAACTATGAATACAGCGATCCCAGGGGGTTTAGAATGATGGAATCTCATTTTCAAACCGCCGACATTCTGTCGCCTATTGAAATAATGGATTAAAGTTCATTACAGACGATTTTGGGGATTGGAAGTTTCCAATCTTCAATGATGGTCTGTAATATACCTCCTTTTTCGAATTTTAGAAAGTGCGGGCTACAAGAAGTACTTTTCTCTTTCACAGGAAATCGGTGTTAGGTTCCAAGATTAACGCAAGTAGGCCTGAGGCATTGGGTGTTTTTGGAAAAATTCCCACATCGCCCGGGAGGCGTTGATGTCACGGGTCGTATCGCCTTCTAAAACGAAGATATGGGGAGCCAGCAAGGAAATATCCTTGCCTCCCGGCCAGCTATGCCCCCCGCCATAGATGGTGCATAGCTCAACGGTGGCGCCCCCCTTACATTTCCTGTAAGTCTCGCATCTTACATTTCCCTTCTTATACACCGTTTCCATTTCCCGTGAACATCCGTTGCGCATTGACCAGCGGGCAATGGTGCGGGGGACGCTTTCATAGATGCCGCCATCGTACCAGACGAGCAGGTCGGCGGTGCCATTGAAGGAAATGACCGGCACCGGACGGGAGGGAAGGCAGGGATCCACCACCGTAACCCCAGCCACAGGCCCGATAGCGGCAATTCGGCCCGCCAGTTCGCAGGCCAGACGGTAGCTCATGAAGGCTCCGTTGGACATGCCGGTGGCATAGATCCGGGAGGGGTCCACACAATACTCAGCGCTGATCCGGTCAATCATATCCGAGGTAAAGGCCACATCATCCACGTTTTCCAGGGCCGCCTGCCCGCAGCACTCACCGGCATTCCAGCCGAGGACTTCTTCGTTTCCCGATCCTTTTGGGGTGGCCAGAATGAATCCGGCCTCCTCAGCCAGCCTGGACATAGCCGATAGCCAGTCCTGGGTTTCTGGATCCGCGGTGAATCCGTGGAAATTAAAGACCAGGGGCGCCGGCTTGCCGGGAGTATAGCTGGAGGGAACCAAGAGATCGTACTGCCGGTCGAGGCCCCCCGAGAAGATGCGCTTTCGGGGAAAGGTTCCGCTCTTTTCCCCCGGGGCATGGCAACCGGCCCGGGTAATCGAAAAATTTATGAGCTTTGCTTCCAAAAGGTATTGGGTCGGCTTCCAGCGCCTCATGCCTTTGCGGCCCATGGAGCCCCCCTTTCCCCAGTCAATGTCGTCTGACAAAACAAGGCGGATCTTTGCGCCAGACGGATAGTTGGCGTCATATTTCGCCGGCAGATGAGCGATCGGGACCACCCCCCTCACCTGTACTGTCCCTTCAGTGTCGCCCGTAGCAGTCGCCAGGCAGATCAGGCCCTCTGCCGGCCATGGGTCGGGGAAATAGATCAGCGTGTAGCTTACTCCCGGGCGCAGGTGGTATGCGCTGAAAACGAATTCAAACGCCGGCCCTTCCCGGGCGTAGCTCATTTTTCCCCAAGCCCCCCCGGGGACAATGGACCCGTCCGAGGGGTTCTTCTCATACAGGTAAAGCTCCCCGTCGAGCTTGGCTTCCGGTTTCTCTGAACTGACCACAGAAGCAGGAGTGGCGTCCACTGGAGTAACCCACAAGAAAACGCCCGAAATTAGGAGGACAACAATTCTCATTGCCTGGATCATCTGCCTTTGAATGAGGTCGCGGTAGGGAAACCAGTTACCTGTTGTCTCCGGGGTCAATTCTTTAACCATGGCAAAAAAATTCTCTTCGAGATTTTCGATACATTTTTTAATCACGTTAATTACCTGCTTGAGTAAACAGGATCTATCTCCGATGGCCACTTTCAAGAATGAATTCTCCTAGTCCAAAACCAGGGATGAAGTCTTCAAGACCTGACCACCGCTATAGGTGTCTCACCCGGCATGCCATCCACGACAAACCGCTTGGAACAATAACGAGCCTCTAACCCTCCCGCGTCTAAACAGGCAAAAAAGACTCGCTTCTCTTCCTCGGGAGTATGCATGAGATCCCGATTTTTCAAAAGAAACGCAAGCACTGCTTCTACCCCGTAACAAACCCAATTCGAAACCGAAGCCGGTATCAGAATATCCTTTTTAGTTACAAAGGTGAGAACTGCTTATGAGCTAATTTCACTCCTCAAGCCACCCGATTTAAGGGGTTGTTTGACTCTTACTAATCCAAATATACTTACTCATTTTCTGGAGGG
>CAZIDC010000469.1:0-3030 GCA_964537885.1 uncultured Syntrophaceae bacterium
GCGCCTTAAATCTTCCTTGGAAAAATCATCAACAATACCGTATAGCGACAATTTATGATGCTCACGTTCCATGATTTTCTGATTCTTGGCCCCGAGCAGCACGTCGATAATATAATTCATCCCAAACCGTTGCCCCGTGCGAATAATCGCCGACATAATTTTTTGGCTGATTTCGGTTGCGTCAAATTCTCCCGCCGGCGCCAGACAAACATCGCATCCCTCGCATTTTTCCGGTTGATAATCTTCGCCAAAATAGGAAAGCAGATGATGCCGGCGGCAGGTTGCCAGCTCACAATATTCCACCATCTGGGCGAGCTTTTGATCCGCGTTTTTCCGCTCGGCCTCATCTTCTATCTGCCGGATAAAATACTGCTGTTTAACTGCATCACCGTAAGAATAAAAAAGCACGCACCGGCTCGGAAGTCCGTCCCGGCCGGCGCGCCCCGTTTCCTGGTAGTAGCCTTCCATGGATTTCGGCAGATGATAGTGAATCACCAGGCGGACATCCGGCTTGTCAATACCCATCCCGAAAGCGATCGTCGCCACCATAATCTGCGCCTCGTCTCGAATGAATTTCTCTTGATTGGTTCGGCGCTCCTCGCTTCCCAGCCCGGCGTGATAAGGAAGCGCCTTAAACCCCTCCTCCCGCAAATCCGCGGCCAAATTCTCGGCGTCTTTTCTGGAAAAAACATAAATTATCGCGGCTTCATTCCGGTGTTCCCGCAATATTTGCAGCAGTTGGCCGTAAGAATTCTTTTTGGAAAGCACTGCGTAGGCTAGATTGGGGCGGTTGAAGCTGGAGATGAAAATTTTCGCTCTATCCAGGGACAACTGGCAAATTATATCCTCCCGCACCTTTTGGGTGGCCGTGGCGGTGAGAGCCATCACCGGAACCTCGGGAAAAATATCTCTCAGCACTTTCAGATTCCGGTAATCGGGGCGAAAATCATGCCCCCATTCGCTGATGCAGTGGGATTCGTCAATGGCTATCAGACTGACTTTGGTTTTCTGCAAAAAATGCTGAAATTCAGGCATAATCAAGCGTTCCGGCGCAGCGTAAAGAATTTTTATTTTCCCCAGGAGCGCCTCCGTCTGAATTTTGGCGATTTCCCCGCGAGTTAAAGTGCTGTTAATGAATTCCGCCGGAATGCCGTTCGCCTGGAGAGCGTCCACCTGGTCTTTCATCAGCGAGATTAGAGGGGAAATAACCAGGGTCAATCCCGGCTGCTTCAGCGCCGGCAATTGATAGCACAGGGACTTGCCGCCGCCGGTGGGCATCAGCACCAGGGCATCTCTTGGCGCCAGCGCACAGCGGATGATCATGACGCAGCGAATAATCTCCTCCTGCAAAGGACGGAATTGATCAAAGCCGAAATTGGTTTTCAGAAGATTTAACATAGCGCTGGAGGAAATCAGGTAATAATTTAGTTGGCGCCGGCAGCGCGCCGGCTGTACAGTAAAACCGCCTCTTCCCCCACAATATCCGCGATTTTGGCCAGGGCCAGCCGGGCCGCCATTTCCTTGCTCCCCTCAAAGGCCGCTTTCCGGCCCCAGTACCAGGGGTTGGCGTAATTTATGGCGGCCCAGCCCCAGCGGGCCGCCTTGTCCAGGTGATGCCGCTTGATGAATTGATACCCCCAGTGATTCTTGACGGTGCGGTAAAAGTCATGATAGCGCAGGACCGTCTCCAGTTCCACGTCCTGAAAAGGCCGGATGGCCCTGGTCTCCAGCAGGGCCTGGAAGCGGGCGCCCACCCGGTTGTAAAGGTCCACCAGGTCCCGCAGCGAAGCCCGGAGTTCCGGCCTTTCCTCTTCGGGATAATAGACCCGGGCGATCTCCTGGACCATCTCCAGGGCCAGGTCGTTCACCACCTTGAAGCCGAAAGCGGTGGCCGGCCACAACTTCAAGAGATAGCGGCGGCGGTATTGGCTAATAATCTCCCGGGCCGCCTGCTCTTCCGGGCCGAGATCCTTGGCCTGGGGTTCCGCCGTAGCCCCGTTATTCTCTTGGGCCATCAGGCTCCGAAGCAGGCGCACCCGGGTCCCGTGGCGCACCAAAATCAAAGACGCGGCCCAGAGGAGGATAAAACCGGAAATGAGCAGGAGCAGCCAGTGAGTTTCCATGGACACAGGCATTCTAAGGGAAAATTGGGAGATGAAACTCGGGTTAACGGGTTAAAAGGGTAAAGGGGGAAAAGGGAAAACTCTCTTCCCCTTTCCCCCTTTTTCCCTTATTTCCCCCAAGTTAATGCCCACCAACCCTCTCCCAAATCAAATCATACACCGCCTACACCCGGGCGGCGATCCGCTCCAGGGGGAATTTTTGCACGACCAGGTCCCGCCTCTGTTGACCCAATTTTTCCCGGAGGTCCTGATGCTCCCATAATTGCCGCACCGCCTGGGCCAGGGCCTGAAGGTCTTTGGGGCGGGAGGGGACAGGGAACCCCATCGGCTGCACGATATTAACTTACTAAAGGTTATTTGGGGAAATCTTTTTCTTTCGAACCGGAAACCGGATCTCGGGGGCGCCGCAGAATGGTTCGTTTAGAAAGTATCCCAGTCCGTGGATTTAATAATAAATTAGATGGTTATGAAAGTCCGAACCAAAGATTTCCTGATGGACAAATGTTGCAGAATATTTGGGTTTATCCCTATCTGAAAAATCCTGTTGTTACTCTTTGGTTAAAAGTTGACTACCTTTATTACTTAATTCTTTCCCTGGCAAGTAACCGTCTTTTTTTACCGCATTTTTTGGAAAAGCAAATGGGCAAGGTAAAGCCAGAAGGTTTTGGCCCGCAACCTGACACCAGTTCGGGATTTTCTCTTCTCCAGGGGCGTCTCTATCCCGCCATTAATTTTTTAGACCTTCTATTCATCAATATATTGGCCCATTTAAAAATATATCCCCAGGCACTTGACAGCTTCCGGCGCTTTTGTTAATTACATTTTGGGCTTGGGGCTGTAGCTCAGTTGGAAGAGCGCTTGAATGGCATTCAAGAGGTCAGGGGTTCAACTCCCCTCAGCTCCACCA
>CAZIDC010000470.1:0-3022 GCA_964537885.1 uncultured Syntrophaceae bacterium
GTCAATGAAGCGAACCGCAATATTTTCCATAGGTTGCTGTTAAATGATGTCTATTTATACCACAAATAAGAAAAAGGCATCACTTGTTAAATGAATGATGCCTTTTTTGATGAATGGGTTAAATGGCCAGATGCCTCAGAATGGAATGTGGTAGGCACGAGGGGATTTGAACCCCTGACTTCTACCGCGTCAAGGTAGCGCTCTCCCCCTGAGCTACGTGCCTACTATTTTCTAATAAAATCAAATCTATTATTAGCGATATGGCCATAAATTGTCAAGAAAAATATTGGGCTTAAGGTTAATTTTTAAGGTGTTTTCTGAAAAGTTATCACTTTTTATTCGTCGATAGCCCCCATTTTTTAAAAAAACTCTGCCTTTTTTTGGTATCAATGGGTATCCTTGTTAAAGATCTTAATCCCTTTGCCGATGTATTGCATCCCGGAAATAATCGTCATGATAACCGTTCCCCAAATTAAAAAATTCATTACGATTGGAATGGGGGAGGTGTAGTTAAAAAAAAGGGCAAAGATGACGGTGCAGAGCTGGAATACAGTTGTTAATTTGCTGGTTAGCGAAGGCTTTATTTCCAAAGGGTGGGAGGTGAAAAAAAGAATCACCAAACCCAGGCAAATGATTACATCGCGGCTGATCACAATAACTGCCAGCCAGCCGGGGAGGATTTTCAGGATGGACAAGGCAATAAAGGTGGAAGACGTAAGAAGCTTGTCGGCCGCGGGGTCGAGGTAAGCCCCAATGGCCGTGCGCTGGTGGAGTAGCCTGGCCAGCAATCCATCGACGGCGTCGCTGATTGCGGCCAGGATAAAAACCAGGAGGGCCCACCCGCTGTGATTATAGATCAGCAGAATAACAATCAGGGGAACAGAGAGGATTCGCCCTACGCTTAGGAAGTTGGGAAGATTTAACATGGGAGAAAGGACCTTTAAGGTTTAATCCCCTTGTCTCTCCTTTGGTTCCAGCGGACCCACTCTTCTCTTTGGTCTTCTTCAAGATTAAAGGAAGATGGTTTCCCCGGTTTGCCCACGGCAGGGACCAATACCTGCATCATTTGGGTGAGAACGATCTCTTCCCATTGTTCCTTTGTAACCTCGGCATAGGGGCGGGGAACTTCCTGGGGGCCTTTCACCTGCCGGGGAGCCTTAAACCCTCCTTCCTCAGGTTTATAATCCGGTTTAACAAAGGGATTATAGACCTCCACCGTGCCTTCATAGACTCGAACCAAGGTGGATTGATCCAAAGCCACGTTCATGCGCCAGATGGTATCCCGCACGCCAGCAACCGCATTGGCCGAAGCTACTTCAAAGGTCTTCTTGGAGCCGAACACCTTGCGCACGTTGGCCCAGGTCTTGCCGGCGGCCATCTCAATCCGTACATCCCGGGAACCATCTTGGGGGGTAAAAAAAGCCATTTTCAGTTTGAATGTTGTCCGCTGCTCAAAGCGCAGAATCGACCCGTCCGGGAGTTTAATTTCAATACGGGATTTTTCCTTCGTGCGGATCTCATCTTCGGGTGCAAGCCGGCTGCCGGTCTTTAAAGCATTCCAGGTGGTCTCCCCTTGCGGCGATACCTCGGCCCGCCCCTGGAGAAAAGTGACTTTTGCCTGTTCCGGCCCCGCTTCCTTTCCCTTGAAATCCGCGCCAGTCACCCTTTCCGGCAATATGAATAACATAAGAATCATGAACCAGAGAAAGAATGCTTTCCTTCCCCTACCCGACCGCATCTTTCCCCCTTTCGCCTTGCTTTCTTGGTGACACCTGATTGCGAGGGATTGGCCTTACTGAGATTTTTTAAGGGTAACTTTCAGGGTATGCCGGGATTGATTGCCGACATATACCTCATAGCTCTCCGGGACAAAGCCGGCTTTGCGCAATTCAATTTTATGCGGGCCGCTTTTCATCTCAAGGGGGTTTTTCTCGAACTGCCCGGCCTGGCCCGCCAACACCCCGTCCACATAAACTTCGGCATCATCCGGATCTCCAAGAATCATGAGAAATCCTTCATTTCCGACCCCTCTGCGGGTCTCCTGGGGAAAACCACATCCCAGGATAAACACCAGGGCCAGAGTGAACAGGATAGTTTTTTTCATAACCACTCCGTTTCTTTATTTCCCAACTCACTCCGCACAACTTCCGCTTTACTTTACTTTCACCAGGTCATTGACCTGAAAACCAGTTCCCGCTCGGGCCCGGGCCTTGGTCAGTTTATCCCCCACATATCCGCTTACGGTCAATTCCCCTTTTATGGCACCTTCTTCCCTACCCAATAGGAGTTTAGTCTGGGGATCAAAGATTTCTTTCCCCAGGGTCTGGACGACAAGGGTATCCCCCAATTTCAGTCCGGAACCCCGGCCGACGTTAATATAAATATCATTGCCGCTGACCGAGGCAACTCTCCCGGTCCATTCCACCGTCTGCAACTGCTGGACGAGATTATCCATGAACTTGGTGATGGCCGAGCGGAGGGCTTCCTGGCCGAGAGTTTCATCGTAGCCGGCTCTCGTTCCCAACCCAAAGACTTCCTGCGCTTTCCTTTCAAATTCGCCTTTCCCCGATTCGGCGAAAAGGAGTTGACCGGTTGAAGCATCCACTACCCGCACATCGACGGTGCATTTGGCGGTTTGGATTTTCTGCTTGTACACCCCGTAGTCGGCCCCTCCCGTGCTGACTCCAAATTGCGATATAGAGCCGGTCACCAGAGCGTTTAATCCGAGAACCTTTCCGGCCTGGGCGGCGGTTTCGGGTTTGACCGCGCCGGCCTGTCCCAGAGCCTGTTCCCCGAGAACCTGTTTCAACTGGGCCCGTTCAACGAGGATAAAGGCTCCGGTCTTGAAAAGCTCGGTCGTCAGGATGTCGGAAGCGGAAGTCCCAAGTCTTCCGGCGCCATAGCTGCTCTTGTTCACGAAATCAACGATTCCTACGCGGAGTTTTGGCCCTTTATGCGTAATTCGTGGAGCCTGAGCCGCAGGCGGCGGCGCTGCCGGTTGAGCCTGGGCAACCTTTGTTTC
>CAZIDC010000471.1:0-3016 GCA_964537885.1 uncultured Syntrophaceae bacterium
TGCCAAGGCCTCGGAGCGCAACATCCCCTTGCTGATGGTTTTTTCGGACACCTACGAGACCGCCAAACAAATTGAAAGTCTGGAGCCGTTGCTCACCCGGGACGATGGGGAAAAGGTGGAATTACTCAAACAATTGATCCTAAAGCACGTCAAGATCCAGGAGATCGCGGGCAACTGAAAAAATGGACCGGAGGAGGATTCTCTATGCCCAAACTCATCAAGAAAAGGTCAAAGAAGGCCGGACTCCCTCCGGGGACCCTTGTCCATATCGGGGAGGAAAGGAGCGGACGAACCAAGATCCGGGTCCTCGAGTACGATGAGCTGAATTTTCAGGAAAAAGAGCTGGAAGCCATCGAAGGATGTTTTCTGTTTAAAGAACAGCCGGCGGTGACCTGGGTCCATGTCGAAGGGGTGCATCAGGTGGAACTTCTGGCCAAATTAGGGGAATGTTTTAGCCTGCACCCCCTGGTTATGGAAGACATTCTGAACACCGACCAGCGCCCCAAGATGGAGGATTACGGCGAAGACCTATTTATCGTTTTGAAAATGCTTTCGTACAATGATAAAACGGATGAGATCACGGCCGAACAGGTCTGCCTTTTCCTCCGGGCGAGTTCCATTCTCTCTTTCCGTGAAGGGGAAGGAAATATTTTTGCCAACATCCAGGAGCGAATCCGGAGCGGGAAAGGCCGCCTCAGAAAAATGGGGGCGGATTACTTAGCCTACACCCTGGTGGACATCATCGTGGATAATTATTTCGTAATCCTGGAAAAGTTAGGAGAGCGGGTCGAGGCCCTGGAAGAAAAGTTACTGACGGCCCCCACAACCCCGACCTTGCAGAAAATCCAGCGCTTGAAGCGGGAGATGATCTTTTTGCGGCGATGGATCTGGCCTTTGCGGGAGGTCATCAGCGGTCTGGAGAGGGGGGAGTCGCCCCGGATTCAGGAGACCACCCGGATTTACCTGCGGGATGTCTACGATCACACCATCCAGGTGATGGATACCATCGAAATCTTCCGGGACATGCTCTCCGGCATGCTGGATATTTACCTTTCGAGTCTGAACACCCGGCTGAATTCGGTGATGAAAGTGCTGACCATCATCGCCACGATCTTCATGCCCCTCACCTTTATTGCGGGGGTGTACGGGATGAATTTCAAACACTTCCCCGAACTGGAATGGAGCTGGGGATACCCCGGGGTTTTACTCCTGATGGCGATAATCGCGGGCTTTATGCTGATGTCTTTTAAAAAGAAAAAGTGGCTGTAAAAAATACAGGGGTCAAGGGTTCGAGGGTGAGGGGCATTAACTTGAACCCTCGGACCCTTGGCCCCTGGAACCCTGCTTTAAGGGATTCATCATGTCTGAAAAGTATATCATGGCCCTGGACCAGGGGACGACGAGTTCCCGCGCGGTGATCCTGAACCGTCAGGGTAAGATCGTTAGTATAGCAGCCCGCGAGTTCAAACAGATCTATCCCAGACCCGGATGGGTAGAACACGATCCAATGGAAATATGGGATTCGCAAACGGAATCGGCCCGGCGGGCCACCGATTCCCTGAACATTTCTCCGGGGAAGATCGCGGCCATCGGGATCACCAACCAGCGGGAGACCAGCGTGCTCTGGGACCGCGCAAGCGGGAGGCCGGTTTACAACGCCATTGTCTGGCAGTGCCGCCGGACCGCGGAGGCTTGCTCCGCAATAAAGAAGACGAAATTGGCCGGGACGATCCGCCGGAAAACCGGGCTGGTGGTCGATGCCTATTTTTCCGCCACCAAGGTTCAATGGATTCTTGACCGCCGCCCATCCATTCGCCGGGCGGCGGAGAAAGGGGAAGTTGCTTTTGGCACAGTGGACAGCTGGCTGGCCTACCATTTATCGGGAAAGAAGCTCCATGTGACCGATTATTCAAATGCCTCCAGAACCATGCTCTATAATATTCATGACCTTTCCTGGGACCAAGAGCTTTTGAAATACTTCCGGATCCCGGAGAAGATCTTACCCGCGGTGGAAGCTTCCAGCCGCATCTATGGCACTACCTCCCCGCAGGCCTTCTTGGGAATTGCTGCTCCAGTTGCCGGAATCGTGGGGGATCAACAGGGAGCGTTATTCGGCCAAGCCTGCTTTCGCCCGGGGCTGTCCAAAAATACTTATGGGACGGGTTGCTTTTTGCTGATGAACACGGGTGCCCAACCGGTTCTTTCCAGAAAAAAACTTTTAACAACCATTGCCTGGGGAATCGGCGGAAAGGTCGATTATGCTCTCGAAGGGAGTATCTTTATCGGCGGGGCCGTTGTCCAGTGGCTGCGGGACGGACTCCGGATGATTCGACAGGCTTCCGAGAGCGAGGGATTGGCCCGCAGCCTTCGGTCCAACGACGGGGTTTACTTTGTTCCTGCTTTTGTTGGCCTGGGTGCTCCTCACTGGGATATGTTTGCCAGGGGGACGATCTTCGGCATCACCCGGGGAACGACGCAGGCCCATATTGCCAGAGCCGCTCTGGAATCCATCGCCTACCAGACCCGGGACGTCCTGGAGTGTATGGAAGAGGATTCAGGGGTAAAACTGAAGGAATTGCGGGTGGATGGAGGGGCGACGGCCAATGAATTTCTGATGCAATTTCAAGCTGACATTCTGGGGGTTCCGGTGGTCGTCCAGGAAATAACCGAGACGACCGCTCTGGGTGCAGCCTATCTGGCTGGCTTGGCCGTCGGATTCTGGAAAGACCGGCAACAAATCGCCAAAAATTTCAGGATCAAAAAAAAATATACTCCCCGAATGGTTTCCAAACAAAGGGAATCGCTTTACCGCAAATGGAAGATGGCCGTGGAAAGGGCGAAAGGGTGGGAGGAAGAGGGGAAATAAAGGGGGTAGGGTGTAGGGGTGGTTCATGGCGGAACACGTTTGCCCGGTATGGGTTGGATATTTGCTGGCCAGTCCTTTGAGAAAGTTGTTCCAGAACCCCAAGAAAATCCTTGAACCGTATGTTCAGAAGGATATGAAGGTTTTGGATGT
>CAZIDC010000472.1:0-2996 GCA_964537885.1 uncultured Syntrophaceae bacterium
TATGAAAAGCATATCGTAACTTTTTTGAAAGTCTGAAAACAGCAGATAGATAGCAATTATTGAAAGCTCTGGGAACGCCCGCAGTGAGATGCGCGCGCGAGCGACGATGCTCGCGGAGCGCCATTCTCGACTGCACGGTTAGAAGACAACGCGTCACCTTCCCTACGTGACACTGTAAAGCACGATGTCAGAAGGGCTCCACCTGGATGCGTCTTCCTGTAAGACGCCCTTGGGCCACGCTGATTTCCTTGTCCTGCAAGTCGCGTCTGCTGCTTTTTGTTGTGGCTGTGAACTCGTTGTCGCCAGGGCCTAGAATAATGCGTATGCGGACCATGTTGCTTCCGTCCCACTTTCCGTTCTTGTCAAATGTGAAAGCGATATAGGAAGCTTCAAACTCCTTTTCGCCGACGCGCTTCCAGGCACCATGCCCGCCACTGTATACCGGATGCGTATCTCCACTGCGAAAGAAAGTGCCATCCGACGAAAATGTCAGAAGATTTTTTCCCACGCCGCGTGCTCGATGAGCGGTCACAATCCAGGCTCCGACCAGCTCTCGATTGGCTTCGACGGCGGCGTCCTGACGGGTGACTTTCGACCCAGGAGATGCGCAACCGGCAACGACCAAGGCAAACAACAGAATTAAAAGAACAGATGTGATCTTGAACATACATTTCCTCCTTTCGAAAATCCACTTGATTCTTATAAAGAGAGGGCTAAGAAAAGAATGCCGGAAAAAAAGGCTCAAAAGTGAATATCTGAACCCCCTTGAAGCCTTCACATTGAATCCCTCTGGAAAACCCATTTCATAAATCCTCCAAAAGGTTGTTTGGTTAACAACAACCAACAGTAACTACAACAATCAGGCTAATAAAGCGATGGTTATCTGTATAGAGAACGGGAAGCGAGCTTGAATGTGGCCATCTTCCACCAGTGGAAGATGCCCTCCAGGGCACACTCCTATCTTGCGTCGGCCGCCCGGCTTTCTCAGCGGGAGTGGGTTAGGCAAAATCCGCTGTTTTCCGTCCACGCCTCACGACGTGTCTTTGATTTTGATAAGGACTCACTATTTTAGGATGTGAGCATACTGGGAAGGCACCTCCAAAGGGAAATCCTAAGCCCTTTGGAGGCTTCACTTGATCATTTTTAGGCAACCCTTTTTCATCGTTTACTCCAGAGGGATAAGGGTTAAGTTGTTTGGAAAACTTAGTCGGGAAAGAGAATAGCAACTAAAAAATACTCTTATGGTAATCGGGAGTCAAGGCAAAATTTGATGGTTCCAAGGTAATTCACGAGATAAAACGCATCTCAATTTGAAATGCTTCAGGGGTGGTAGAGCCGGGGGACTTTGACCATTAATGAAGTCGGCTCAATCTTGACTACAAGTTTCTTTTTCCCGAATCGGAACTCGCCGTCAATATGGTAAAGCAATTCTTCCTCGGAAGAAATCGTTGCCTCTTTGATGAAAATATTCTCAAAGAAAGGGGCACGGTCAATGGCCCCGGTGAATACCTTTGGCAAAAGCCAAAGATATTGGTACAAAGGGGCCTGATGTATTATGGAAAAATTAAGGAGCCCATCGTTTACGACGGCTTTCGGCGCAATCTGGGCGCTGATCCCATATTGGCGGGAGTTCGCTATGGCGATCAAAAAAGGGGAAAAGTGGCGCTCCTTATCTTCAAAACGCAGGCTCATTGCGGGAGGCGCATAAGCTAAATATTCCCGGATGGCGGAAGTAAAATACGGAATCTTTCCCCGCCCCCCTCCTTTTTGGGATTGGTTGTATCTGTAACCGACCCAGGCGTCAAATCCGACTCCGCCCACGCTGAAAAATAGCTCTTCATTAATTTTTCCTACATCAACGGCGAGCGTCCTGGATTGAAGCAAGGTTTCACATGCTTTGCGGGGATTTAAAGGAATGCCGAACTCCCTCGCAAATCCGTTGGCAGAGCCCTTGGGAATGATGCCCAAGGAGACCTTCGTATGAATCAGTTCTCCTGCTATTTCATTGATTGTCCCATCTCCCCCGATGGCCACGATACAAAGAGAACCTTTCCTTAGCGCTTCCTGCGCAAGGATCCTTCCGTGCCCGGGCCGCTCCGTTTTCCAAAGAAGGTACTCCAACTTATTTTCTTGGCAAAATTGAATAATCAACTTTTCAAAAAAGGAAGGATCTTTTTTACAACCAGCAACGGGGTTTAGAATAAAGGCATAACTCATATTTTATTTACATTTCCGGGTCGGACCCAATGCCGTTAACTTAAGCCTTTTTGATCTGATTTTAAACTCTTGGGTCATTCCGGCGGAAGCCGGAATCCAGTTTTTTTAAGCTTTTCTGGACCCCGGCTTTCGCCGGGGTGACGGTGTGGGCAGGGAATTCCCCTTAAGTTAACGGCATTAGGTCCGACCCGGATAAAAGGGGACCCCCGCCCTCTCAACCGTTTCCGGGGGAGAGGGGAAGGGTGAGGGGGCTTAACTGGAGCAAACCTTTCTTGCAAAGAAGGTTTTCGACTCATTCTTTGCCCAACTGCCAGCGGCGATCCGCCCATTGGGGGAGGAGATCCTTGACCTCGCCAAAATGGATGCAGCGTCCGATGCATTTATCAACGCAGGCCGGCTTTTCCCCTCGATCGATTCGATGGTAGCAGAGATGACATTTTTCAGCCACGCCTTTAACGGTGTTGAACTGCATCACTCCAAAAGGACAGGCCTCGAGGCAGGCCTTACAGCCGTTGCAAACCTCTGGATCAACGAGAACGATTCCGTCGGCCCGCTGGTGGATGGCCTCAACCGGACACGCATCTTTACATGGGGGTTTCGCGCATTGAAGGCAGCGCGCAGGAAGAAAGGTTAGCCTAAGTTGGCCATCGATTCTTTGAACCCCTTTGGTTTTCACGCGGATCCACCTCGATCCTTCCGGCGGGTTATTTTCCTGCTTGCAGGCCAACTCGCAGGTGTCGCACCCCCAGCAGACCTCTTCATCGATGATCATGGCCCAT
>CAZIDC010000473.1:0-2973 GCA_964537885.1 uncultured Syntrophaceae bacterium
CCCCTATGAACAGCCCATCGCCAAAAGGGATGGCCCGCTCGATCAGCCCGTTGAGAGAGGCCCAATCGACCATCCCCTTTTCATCAAAAGGGGTTACCAGCGCAACGATCAAACCTTTTGGTGGAAAGTTCATTTTTTTAAAATACCCGGAGGTCTCCCTTATTCAAGAGGTCGCGGAAAGTAACCACCCCTTTGAGTTGTTTCCCCTTGTCCAGCACGGGGAGGACAACAAGGTCATTCTCCATCATGGTGCGCATGGCCTCGGTTGCCGAGGAGCCTTCTTCAATAGTCGATGGGGCGGAAGCCATCAAGCCCTCGACAAACCGGGAAAGAAAGTGGGGCGATCCGATGTCTCCCCGGCGCAGATCCCGGGCCGCAGCCACCCCGGCCAGGCTTCCGTCAGGATGAAGGACCAGAGCAAAATCTGTCCCCTGGCGATTGATCGCTACGAGGAATTCATTCACGGTTGTTTCTTTGGTAATGGCCGGGAACTCCTCCACCGGCCGCATAACGTCTTTTACCCGGAGGTGGAGGCGTTCCCCCAAACTTCCCCCTGGATGGAGCAGGGCAAAATCTTTCTCGTCGAATTTTCTCTGGCGCATCAAAGCAATGGCCAGGGCATCGCCAATGACCAAGGCAGCCGTGGTGCTGGAAGTGGGGGCTAGGCCTAAGGGGCAAGCTTCCCGTTCTACTCCCCCATCGATGACAATCTCACTATTCTTAGCCAGGGTGGAGGTCAGGTGGCCCGTTAAGGTGATGATTTTGGCCCCGATCTTTTTCAGGCTGGGCAGGAGGTTAATGATTTCGGCGGTCTCGCCGCTATGGGAGATGGCCATGAGGACGTCCTTGGCCGTTACCATGCCCAAGTCTCCATGGAGGCCTTCAACAGGGTGGAGAAAAAGCGCTGGTGTTCCCGTGCTGGTGAGGGTGGCCACGATCTTGCGGCCGACCAGTCCGGATTTTCCGATGCCGGTAACGACGACCCGCCCCTGGCAGGCTAATAGTGCCTCTACCGCCCGGACGAAATTATCGTCGAGGCGGTCGAGTAAACCCTGAACCGCTTCGGCCTCTATGCGGATGACTTCCCTGGCATGGCGGAGAATCTCTTTCAAAAAAAATCCTCACCCGTTTTCAACAACTCATAGGGGCGGCCTTTCCAGGCTTGACCCTTTTTAATAATACCTCAGGCCAAGTTCTCTGTCTATTTTAAAAAGAGATCAGCCATAACCCCTCCGTAATGGGTGGAATTTGGTAGCCGCAGGCTTTAGCCTGCGCTATTTACCCAACCTGAATGCGGCTGCCCTTTGTAGCTGAGGGATTACGTCGAACTTGCCAACGGGCCTACTTTGGGAGTATATTGAATCCATAATTCTATATGATTTCCAAATCTGGGTTTGGGTCTCCAAGGGAAAAACATGGGCAACACCATTGACCGGCTGAGAAAGTTCGTTGAGGATTTTTTCTTCGGGATAGCCTTTTTCGAGATTGAACAAACCGCCCGGCATGAAAAACTTTCTCGACAGGATCTATTTATTTTACTTACCTTCGGAGATCTTCTGGGGATCCCCCTCCTGCCACCCTATTACTCTTTGCGGATATTGCCCTACACGCTTCCCGCCATCGAGTCGTGGAAAAAGAGGATGCTTAGGGAACGGGACTTGACTGAAATGAAGTCGCTTTAACCGCCTGGAAGATTCAGGCATTTCATTGATGACAAAGGAATTCCAATAATTAAAGGTCAGGGTAAATATCCCGGAAAATTGCCTGGAGTCCTTTTCCCCTGATCCTGGATTTGACCCGTTTTTCTCTTTCTTCAATAGAAAGGGTCTTATTCGGCGGCGCAGATTTTGGGTCAAACAAGGTCGATACTTTGTCGATGGCCTGAGTGGCCTTGTCGATATCTGAGAAGATTTTTAAAATGGTCATTGCTCTTTGCTTCTCTCAAAGATATTCAACGTAATCAAAATGAAATCCGTTTGCTTTTTATTCCTGTACCCGTGCTTCTTTCCGGCTTTTACAGTTAGGGAATCTCCTCTTTTCATGGGGATTTTACGCCCTTCAAGAAGCACCTCTCCTTCTCCCTCCAGGATATAAAAAATATGAGTGTAAGGGTCAATATGTTCCGGAAATTCACCATCAGGCTTGGCCAGGGTTAGCGCGGCTTTAAAGCCAGAAGGGAAAGTCATTACGGAAAGGATTTTTCGAAAAATGCCTTTTGTTCCACCCCCAAAAGGCTCCCATGGAAGACCATCCAGATGAATCAATTCGCTTTTAAAATCCATTTTTCAATGCTTGGAGAAACTTTCGCTTTCCTGATAATAATGGCTTCCGGGAATAAAATTTAATTTTAGCAAAAGATCTGATTTCCGGCAAGAATTATCGTCCGGATAATAAAACCCAGCTTCCCTATGGTCAAAAAATAGACGATAAAGAAAATCCCATTTAAGGCGATATAATTGTATAATTGGGGGAAAGACCCGTTGGTACAATACGACAATAAAAGATGATGATCTCGTAATTAGAATAACAGGTGAGCTTCTTGCAAAAGTCCGTAATTTACCCTTCGACAGGCTCAGGGTGAACGGGCTTATGTTGAAATTATTTAGTTTTTCCGTTCGTGGTGAGCTTGTCGAACCACAAAAAAATACTTTTGCAAGAGGCTCCAGGTATAATTAAATTATACAAACAAAGTCAGAAAGTTAATAGACATGTCGGTTTTTTGACATGAAGCCTGGAGCGATAAATGGGTATTTAATTTAAATTCCCGGGTGAATAAAATTATCCAAAGCATCTAAATACTTGAAATAAAAATTGTTTTTATAAAGATTTATTATTCGTCAGGGGACATAAATTTTTCTTATATATATCATGGATTGTCGAATATTGTTAATATTATGGCCTAAATATTGCAGGAAGTAAAATTTGAATGAATAAAACCAATGAATTAGGTATTAATCCTTTTTATGGGGGCTA
>CAZIDC010000474.1:0-2971 GCA_964537885.1 uncultured Syntrophaceae bacterium
GGTAAAGGAATCATGGAAGAACGCATCCGAGTTCGTTTCGCCCCCAGCCCCACTGGTCTCTTGCACGTGGGCAATGCCCGCACCGCCCTCTTCAATTTTCTTTTCGCCCGGAAGATGGGGGGAACGTTCCTCTTGCGCCTGGAAGACACGGATAGGGAGCGCTCGACGGCTGAGGCCGAAAAAACCATCTTGGATGACCTCCACTGGTTAGGGTTGGATTGGGACGAAGGCCCCGGTCGGTCTGGAGGCTTCGGTCCCTACCGCCAATCTGAGCGCCTGGAGATATACCGCCGGTATGCTTTTGGTCTCCTGGATAAAGGAAGCGTTTACCGCTGTTATTGCACCCCCAAAGAGCTGGAAGAGAAAAGAAAGCTTTCTTTGGCCAAAGGAATTCCTCCCCGCTATGATGGCCGTTGCCGCAATTTAAAGTTAGAAGAGGAACATTCCCTGGCGGCCGCAGGCCGGCCGGCTTCTCTGCGCTTCAAGGTAGAAGCCCGGAATGTTGAGTTGGAAGATTTGGTCAAAGGGCGTGTATCCTTCGACGGACAGTCCATGGGGGATTTCATCATTTTGCGCTCCGATGGGGTGGCCCCTTATAATTTTGCCGTGGTGGTGGATGATGGGCTGATGGAAATCACCCATGTCATCCGCGGCGAAGACCACCTGACCAACACCTCCCGTCAGCTTCTCCTGTATAAGGCGCTGGAATTTATTCCCCCCCAGTTCTCCCACCTTCCTTTGATTCTGGGTCCGGATCGGGCTCCCCTTAGCAAGCGCCACGGGGCAACGGCTGTGGTTCATTTTCGGGAAGAAGGAGTTCTCCCGGAGGCCCTTACCAATTATTTGGCCTTGCTGGGTTGGACCGCCGATGATGGGCAGGAGATTTTCAGCCTGGAGGAACTGGCCAAAAAGTTTTCCTTAGCGCGGGTGTCCCGGAGCGCGGCGATTTTCGATTACCATAAGCTGAAGTGGGTAAACCGGGCCCACTTGAAAGGCTTTTCCGGCGAAAAAGCTCTGGAGGTGGCCTTGCCCTTTCTCCAAAAATCCGGTATCCATATCGAAGAGAAGAGCAAGCCTTGGCTTGGCGAAGCAGTGCAAGCGGTCTGGGGAGAATTGGATACGCTCTCCCAATTGGCCGATCGCCTAAAGGTTTTTTTCGAGGGAAGCTGGGAGATGGAGGCCGAGGCCGAAAGTCTTCTGGCCAGAGGGGAAAGCCGCAAGGTTCTTCAGGGGCTTAGGGATGAAATGCAACAGGTGGATGAAATAACCCGGGAAAATTACAAGGGGCTGTTATCCAACCTGGCCAAACAGGTTGGCCTTTCCGGACGCGGGATCTACATGCCTTTGCGGGCGGCTTTGACGGGGAAAACCCACGGGCCGGAGTTGGAAAAAATTTTTATCCTTCTGGGGAAAGAGAAAGTTTTAAGACGGCTGGAAGCAGCCCTTGGGCTCAGCGGCTAAAGGAGGAAAAGGCGGGTGGATAAAAAGGATTTGCTTCCTTACATTTCCAAATTCAAGGATGCCCGAATTATGGTCATTGGCGACTTGATGGTTGATGAATATATCTGGGGGAGCGTTTCCCGGATTTCTCCGGAAGCACCGGTCCCCGTGGTCAGCGTAACTTCGGAGAGCTTGCGCCTGGGCGGTGCGGGAAACGTGGTCAACAATATTCATTCCCTCGAGGGAAAGGTGTGGCTTGGGGGCGTTCTGGGCAATGATGAAATGGGGCGCAAAGTCATCCATGACCTGCGCAAGATGGAAGTGGATACCAAGGGGGTGATTGTTGAACCAGAGCGGGTGACTACAGTGAAAACCCGAATTCTCGCCCAACACCAGCAGGTCGTTCGCTATGACCGGGAAGTGATCCGCCCCGCCCAGAGGGAGAGCGTTCAACAGATCCTTTCCCTCCTCAAAGAAAGGCTGGACGAACTGGATGCGGTTCTAATCTCCGATTATGGCAAAGGGGTTGTAGGCGAGCTGCTGGTGGAGCAGGTCCGCTCTCTGGCCTTAAATGCGGGAAAAATCTTGGCGATCGACCCGAAAGTAAAAAATTTCCCCTTCTTCCGCCAGGCCACGATCATAACCCCCAACCACTATGAAGCGGCGGAGGCGGCCGGGCGGTGGATCCAGAATGAGGAAGACCTTTTGGCCGTCGGCCGGATATTGCTGCAACGTTTACAGGCCAAATCTATTTTGATCACCCGGGGGGAAAAGGGGATGACTCTTTTCCAAGAGGACGGAGAGGTGACCCACATCCCCACAATGGCCAAGGAGGTGTTTGATGTTACCGGCGCGGGCGATACGGTCATCTCTGTGTTGACCCTGGCCATGGCCGCCGGCGCTAATCCCCAAGAAGCGGCAATGCTCTCCAATTACGCGGCGGGAATTGTGGTCGGGGAAGTTGGCACGGCGACCCTGAAGACTTCGGAGCTGGAAGATGCCGTAAGAAACGGCATCCGGATCAGGACCAAGAGGGGAGCTTCCAACGGCTAAGGAGAACCCGTGAGCGTTCCGCGCCCTCCCGAAGCGGTGAAGTTAATCATGAGCTTTCTCTTCGGGGAAGAGAAAGCTTTTGGGGGTGCTCTCTCCGATGCTGAACGGCAGTATGGGCCGGTGGATTTTGTAAGCGAATCCCTACCCTTCAATTTCACGGACTATTATGGGCCGGAAATGGGTAGGGGCCTCTTGCGAAGGATCGCCGGTTTTCGGCCCCTGATTTCACCCGGCCAACTTTTAGGGGTAAAACTGGGGACGAACTCCGTGGAAGGGAAATACCTGAATCCCCAGGGGGGAAGGAAAGTAAATATCGATCCCGGATATTTGGCCGCATCAAAATTTATCCTGGCCACTGGAAAAGATTACAGCCACCGGATCTATCTCGGTGAAGGAATCTTTGGCGATTTAACGCTGGTTTTCCAGAAGGGTGGGTTTTCTCCCCTGCCCTGGACTTACCCGGATTATGCCTCGCAGC
>CAZIDC010000475.1:0-2971 GCA_964537885.1 uncultured Syntrophaceae bacterium
GGTGATCTCTGTGGCTAACAGGTTTTAAATGGAGTTGGGTATGAATTACAACGTGGCCAAACGGACCGAGTCTTTCCAGGAATCGGTCATCCGCAAAATGACCCGGGTTTGCCAGCAGTATGGCGGGATCAACCTGGCCCAGGGATTCCCGGAAAAATCACCCCCGGCAGAGGTCCTTGAGGAGGCCCTTAGGGCAATCCAGAAGGGCAACAATCAATATTCCATAACCTGGGGATTGCCCGCCCTCCGGGAAGCGGTGGCCCGCAAAGTTTGCCGCTTCAACGGCCTCAATCCTGATCCGGAAAAGGAAGTCACCATCACCTGCGGCAGCAGCGAGGCCATTGTCGCCTCCCTATTGGCTTTGGTGAATCCAGGGGAAAAGGTGGTTATCTTTGAGCCTTTTTACGAAAATTATCTTCCGGGATTGGCTCTGTGCGGAGCAACTCCGGTCTTTGTTCGCCTGCAGGATCCTGATTGGGCGATAGACCTTGATGAATTGCAAAAGGCCTTCGACCAGGAACCTAAGGCTTTGATTCTCAATACCCCAGCCAATCCCTCAGGAAAGGTTTTTTCTCTAAGTGAGATGGAGACAGTCGCCCAGTTTTGCCGGGAACATGGGACTTACGTTATCACCGATGAAATCTACGAGCATATCCTTTACGACGGGTGCGAACACATTAACATGGCGAGATTACCCGGCATGTGGGAGCGCACGGTCACCATCAGCGGTATATCCAAAACTTACAGCGCTACCGGCTGGCGGGTAGGTTATGTAATGGCCAACTCTGGACTTATGGCTGCCATTCGCAAAGTGCATGATTACCTGGTAGTCGCCGCCCCCACTCCTTTCCAGATGGCCGGGGTCGTGGCTATGAGTCTTCCGGATTCCTACTACCGGGATTTAAAGGAATCCTATCAAGCCCAGCGGGACTATCTCCTGGAAATTTTTCAGGGGCTTTCCATCCCCGTCCTTCGCCCTTCGGGGGCCTACTACATGATGATCCGCATCGATGGTCTGGGTTATGGAGACGATGAAACCTTTGCCATGGCTCTTGTGGAAAAAGCAGGTCTCGCGGTAGTGCCCGGTTCAAGCTTCTACCACCGGCCGGAAGATGGACGGGATAAAGTCCGGATCTGCTTTGCCAAATCGTGGGAAACCCTGCGGGAAGTAAGGGCGAGGTTGCAGAAGTTCTTAGGGAAGGCGTGAAAAAATTGGAATTAAGCCGTCACCCCGGTGAAAACCGGGGTCCAGTCAGTTCGTAAGGCCTCGAAAACACTGGATTCCGGCTTTCGCCGGAATGACGCGAAAAAGAACCGAATCAATTTTTTCACACCTTCAGGGCGAGGAGGGGTTAAACAAGTTTGATTGGTTTGCCGAAGCGGAAATCCAAAAAATTCAGAGCTTCTTACAAAAGTCCGTAATTTACCCTTCGACAGGCTCAGGGTGAACGGGCTTAGGTTGAAATTTCTAAGTTTTTCCATTCGTGGTGAGCCTGTCGAACCACAAAAAATTACTTTTGCAAGACGCTCAATCAGATAATAAATTGTAACGAACCATTGGGATAGACGGCCACGCTTTGGCTGGCGCTCCCATCCTTCAATTCGGCCATGACTTCCTTCCAGGTATTCCGGATCATAACGCTCTCGGGATAGCGCTCCAAAAGGTCCGACCGCGAGCAGTTGGGAGAGAAAACGATTACCTTCCGCCCCCGGAGGATTTCGGCAATGGTCTTGCGGCGGTCCACCCTGTTATAGAGTCTCATCCCCCGATCGGCGAGAGAATGAAATCCCAATCCGTCGGAACTGGCGGTGGCGATGACGACCTTTCCTCCTTCGCACACCAAACGCCGGCCCATATTGCCCGTCCAGACGTTCAGGGCTTTCTGCGCCTGAACCAATTCCGTATCTTCGGGAAAGGCGTTGAAAATGCCGATATCCACGTCGGTTGGGGCTTCGGTTACATATACTTTGCTGGCCAGTTCCACGGCCGCGCGGTGGGCCTGAACCAAATCCCCCACAAAGACCCCGGCGGTCTTGCCGTCGGAAGTCCCGACGGAGTTTACAATCATGTTCAAACCGGCCATGCGGGCCCCCTCTTCCATGTCTAAGCGGAGCTCGTTGGTATTTAAGTCTAACCCCTGGGAAAAACCAGTGCTGCCAATCTTCCCCATGAAAGCAGGGGTGTGATTTTTTTCGATCGTGTCGATGGACCCAAGGCCCGGGATGACGATTTTCCCTCCCCCGCCAAAGGCGGCGATGGGATGGGGGGTAATGAATCCGATACCAATCTTGACATCCGCTTCCACAAAATAGCGGTTGATCTTTACCGGGGTTCCCCTGGAAGTTGTGCCCACGTTCGCCAAGTTTTCGAAAGGGTGATGGTTGTAAACCGGAAAACGATTGGCCATTTTCTTCCCTAACTTTTTTTCCTGGTCAGCTTTCATCAGAGGCCGGTGGCATCCAAGGGCCATGATGATTTTGATATCTTCATCCTTGATGCCCGCCTGATTTAGCTCTTCCATGATAAAGGGCAAAAACCGGTGGGCCTGGGTTGGCCGGGTCATATCATCCACGGCAATCGCTGCGGTTTTCTTCCCCTCGGCCAACTTACGGATGGACTCCTGGCCGATCGGGTTTTGGAAGGCCTTGCGGATTTCAGCCTGGGTCAGGTCCGGACCATCGGCCATCGAGGCCAGGTTAATCTTCCAGTTGTTCGGGAAGGTCAAGGGCAAGCTCTTATTCCCCCGCCAGCACCCCCACGGAATCACCACTTTTTTCATCTTCTATATCCCCCTTGGTTTATCCGTTAAGGCTTCAGCCTAAGCGGACTGGTTTAGTTTCCAATATATCATAATTAAAGAGCCTCTTGCAAAAGTATTTTTTTGTGGTTCGACAAGCTCACCACGAACGAAAAAACTAAATAATTTCAATCTAAGCCCGTTCACCCTGAGCCTGTCGAAGGGTAAATTAC
>CAZIDC010000476.1:0-2968 GCA_964537885.1 uncultured Syntrophaceae bacterium
AATCCTCGGACCCACGGTCATCGGCGCCCGGTCGATCATCGGGGGCAATGTCTGGATTACCCAAGCCGTTCCCCCGGATACCGTGGTGAATATCGAACAGCCTCACCTTCATTATAAAGGATGCAGGAACTTACTCGATTCAATTATTCCGGATTCTGAGAAGAAAAAGAATCACTCTTGACATTTTGCGAAAAATTCTTATTATTGCGGGAGAAACTGGTCAGCCAACCGGAGAATGTTTTTCGGATCCTTCCCGGATCAAAAAGTACTTTTGGGGGTTTTAAAGATGGCCCGATTCACAAGGATGGCCTGCTTGGTTATTGGATTTACCCTCATTTCCCCTTTTTTTCTGGCCGCCGATCTATGGGCTTTTACGATCACCGAGAAAAAAATTTTTAAAGAGGGCCCATATTCCTTTCAGATGGAAGTCCAAATAAAAGGCAGCGGCAGTTTTAAAAAAAAGGCTAAAATGACTTCCCTGAAAGTCAAGATCAAAAACGGGAAAGCCAGCTCGGACATTCTGCGGGTCAAAGCCATCCGGAACTATACGGAGTCCAAGGTCTTAAGCGACATAGAAACGCGTGGTTACCCCATCTCTCCCGGCCAGTGGGTGACGAAATATTACCGCCTGCCGAAGAAGAATCAGCCTTTCCTGGGAGAGAAAGGATATGTCGAGATTGCTTTTGAAAATTTTGTGATCCAGTTCATGCCCCGGGGGAGAAAATTCCAGGGGCCGATGAAGTAACAGGTGGGAAATTCACCTGCCCGAAAAAACCCTACGAGGAAGACGCGGAAGTTACCCGATGAACGATCACCCAAAACTTATATCCTCAGAGGCTCTTGCAAAAGTATTTTTTTGTGGTTCGACAAGCTCACCACGAACGGAAAAACTAAATAATTTCAACCTAAGCCCGTTCACCCTGAGCCTGTCGAAGGGTAAATTACGGACTTTTGCAAGAAGCTCCTCATATTCAATTTTTCTCTCAGATCCAATCCCCCGTTCAACCCCCAACTCACTTCTCCCGTCTTACTTATTGCCCGTGTAGAGGACCGCTAAAATCTTGGCCGGTTTTTCGCCGGCGCACTTGACTAAGTGGGGACAGCTGGAATCATAGTAAACTGCATCCCCGGCTTTCAGGATCTCGACCTGATCCCGTACCTGAGCCCGCATCTCCCCTTCCAGAACGAAAATAAACTCCTGGCCGTCATGGGTGGAAAGCTCAGTCACACTGCTGGGCACCATGGTGATGAGAAAGGGCTCCATGAAGCGGTTGGCCTTCTCCGGCGCGAGGGATTCGTAGGAATAACCGTACTGCTCGCTGCGCTTCTTACCGTGCCGGGAGATGGCCGGCCGGCATTCCGAACGGACCACGGTCATGGGCTTTTCCACTCCAGGGGATATGAAATAGCCCATCTTCATTTCCACGGCTTTTCCTAATTTGATCAACTCACCCAAAGGGGGGATCATCGCGTTAGACTCCACCCGTTGCAGCACTTCGATGCCGATGCCGCTGCGGCTGCTGAGGTCTTTAAGCGTCAAACCGCGCATCTTTCGCGCTCTCCTGATCCGGTCCCCCAAATTTTCTTTTTCCGGGGGCAAGGCTGCCGCTGAAACGGCGTTCTGATTCAGGTGGGTGTGCTCCGTGAGAAAATCATGGGGTTCCTCATGCCGCCGGTGGGCTTCTTTCCCCCTGGCCGCTCCCTTCAATGATTTTATTTCTTTGGTCTTTTTCATTTTTTCTCCTCGACGGTGCGACTTGATCAAATCGCCCTTCCCGCCACCCCGATGTTCCGGGCAATGATGATCCGCTGGATTTCTGAAGTTCCTTCCCCAATCTCCAAGAGCTTTTGATCCCGGTAGAACCGCTCGATTTTGTATTCCTTCATCAGCCCATACCCCCCGTGAAGCTGAACCGCATGGTTCACGCATCGGCCCATAACCTCCGAACAGAAGAGCTTCGCCATAGCTGCTACCGTGGAAAAGGGGCGGTTGTTTTCCCGAAGCCAGCACGCCTTGTATAAAAGGTTGCGGGCCAGCTCGATTTCCAGGGCCATATCCGCCAGTTTAAAGGCATTGACCTGGAAAGAAGCAATCGGCCGGCCGAACTGGACGCGAGTGTTGGAATAATTCAGGGCCATCTCAAAGGCCCCCTGGGCTCCGCCGAGACCCATGGCCCCGATGGAAAGTCGCCCCCCGTCGAGGGTGGAGAGCATCTGGTGAAGACCGTCTCCTCTTTGGCCCAGCAGGTCCTGCCGGGGGATGAGGCAATCTTCAAAAAAAAGCTCGCCGGTGTTGGAGGCTCGCCACATCATCTTTTTTTTCATTTCCCGGGCGGTAAAGCCGGGGGAATCCCGGGGAACGATCAGGCAGCTCAACTCCCGCTTCCCATCCTCTTTGATTCCCGTAATGGCCTGGACAATGACCACGCCGGTGAGCGGGTTGGCTGAATTGGTTATGAAAATTTTTGAGCCGTTGATCACCCAGTGGTCACCCCGGAGTTCAGCCTTGGTCCGGGAACTTCCCGCATCCGAGCCTGCCCCGGGTTCGGTCAGGCCGAAGGCAGCGAGCATTTTCCCCGCGCAAAGCCGGGGGAGCCATTCCTTTCTTTGCTCTTCGTTCCCGAAGTAATAGACGGGCCCGATGCCAAGGGAATTGCCCGCGGCGATAGTTGCCGCTTGGGAGCCATCCACTCTGGCCAGTTCCTCCACGGCGATGATGTAGGAGATGTAACCCATGTTCGAGCCGCCGTACTTCTCCGGCACAAAGCAGCCCAAAAGTCCCAGCTCACCCATTTTCTGGGTCAACTCGACGGAAAACTCCTCTTTCTCGTCCAGTTCCTGGGCCAGGGGGGCAATCTCTTTTTCAGCGAAATCCCGGACGGCCTGGCGGGTCAAATTCTGTTCTTCGGTCAAATCAAAGTTCAGGGCCATCTTTCACCTCGCGGGAGGATCTTTTTGCCCGGATTGA
>CAZIDC010000477.1:0-2951 GCA_964537885.1 uncultured Syntrophaceae bacterium
CCAAGCTGGGTAGCTCCCCCGACCGAGCCGGAAAAGGGGTGCATCACCCAGGCCGAGGTAACCCAGGCAGTTGCCGACATCGTCCGCGACATGGGCGCCCGGGCCATCATCGCCGAATCATCCGCGGTGGGGGTGGACAGCGAGAAGGTCATCGGAAGGTCTAAGTACCGCGAGCTTCGCCAGAACGGTTATGAAATCATTGACCTGAAAAAAGCCGAACCCACCATGATTCCCGTTCCCGGCTGGAAAGTTTTTGAAGAAATTGAAAGCTACCGGCTGGTCCGCGAGGCGGATGTAATCATATCGCTGCCCAAATTGAAGACCCATGACCAGACGGGGATTACCTGCGCGATCAAAAAGTTAAAGGGCCTCCTCTCCGACAAGTATAAAAAATTAATGCACCAGGAAGGTTTATTTGAAGGGGTGATTGATCTTTTTTCGGCCTTAAAGCCCAACTTGGCCTTGGTCGATGCCCTTTATTGCCAGGAAGGTTTGGGGCCGGTTTTTGGAAAACCGGTGGAGATGGACCTGATCATAGCCGGCAAGGATCTCGTGGCCGTGGATGCGGTCTGCGGTCGAATTACCGGGTTTGAACCGGAGGAAGTTCTGCTCACGAAAAACGGCGCCGCACGGGGGCTGGGGACGTACAAGAAAGAAGAGATTGAAATTTTCGGGGAATCCCTGGAAACGGTCTACCGGCGATTCCTGCGGGCTGAAGAGGATAACCCCGTAAAGGTGGAAGGCTTCCATCTAATTTATGGGGGCGTAACATGCACCGGCTGCCGCAATACGGTGATGAGCGCGCTGGTGGACATGCGCAACGCCGATCAGCTCATGTACCTTCCCGGAGTGACGGTCATTACCGGAGATCCCGAGATTCCCCCGTTCGTGGACGCAGACAGCCTCGTAACCGTGGGGAAATGCGTTCCCGAGGGGAAAAGGAGTAAACTCCATGTCAAGGGCTGTCCGCCCAATAACGCTTATGTGGTCCAGGCCATCATCGGTGAGCGGGCGAAGGCCAAGCGGATGTATGCCGATGCTGAACTGGATTAAAGATTCCGAAAAATTCATTAAAGGAGGATTGAATTATGGCCAAGGGTTACAACGGGAAAGTTCTACGGATTGATTTAACAACCGGAGAGATTCAAAGGGAAGAACTTAGCGAGGTCGTCTACCGCACCTACATGGGAGGGGGAGGCCTGGCCTCCTATTTTTTACTCAAGGAGCTGCGCCCGGGGGTGGACCCCTTAGGGCCGGATAATATCTTGGTCTTTGCCGTTAGCGTGGCTACCGGCATTCCGGTTTCCGGATGGGTCCGTTACACGGTTGCGGCTAAATCTCCACTGACCGGCGGATATGGGGAAGCCGAAGCCGGGGGTTTTTTCGGGCCTGAGTTGAAATTTGCCGGGTTCGATGCGGTGATCATCAAAGGGAAAGCGCCCCAACCGTCCTACCTCTGGATCCATGACGGCCAGGCCGAGATCCGATCCGCCAAAGGGATCTGGGGGCTGGAGACCGGTCCGGCTCAGGAAAAAATTCGCCAGGAAGTTGGGGAGCCGCGGGCGCGAATCGCCCAGACCGGACCCGCGGGTGAGAAACTGGTTCGTTACGCCTGCGTCATCAACGAGCTGAAGCATGCCAACGGCCGGACGGGCATGGGGGCGGTCATGGGCTCCAAAAATCTAAGGGCTATCGCCGCCCGGGGAACTCAAAAAATGGAATTCGGGGATCCGGAGAAGATAAAAGAGCTGGCTAAATTGCAGTCCGAACTCATCACCCAATGGGGGCCGAGCAAGACCATGCGCAATCTGGGAACTCCCAACCTGATCATGCCCCTAAACACCTCAGGGATTCTGCCCACGAATAATTTCCGCACGGGAACATTCGCGGGTGCGGAAAAAATCAGCGGGGAACGGATGAAGGAAACCATCCTGAAATCCGAAGAAGGCTGCTATGCTTGCTCGGTACGCTGCAAGCGAGCGGTCGAAATCCCCTCGGGTCCTTATGCGACATCCTGCGAGTACGGGGGACCGGAGTATGAGACTTTGGGGTCGCTGGGCTCTCTGCTTTGTATCGATGATCTGGCGGCTATTTCCAAAGGAAATGAACTCTGCAACCGGTACGGTCTGGATACCATCTCCGCGGGCGTGGCCATCGGCTTTGCCATGGAGTGTTGCGAGAATGGCATCCTGACCAAGGCGGACACGGGAGGAGTCGAGTTTCGCTTCGGGAACGCCGAGGCCATGATCAAGGGCATCCAGTGGATTGCCCATCGAGAAAAAGGATTGGGCGATCTCTTAGCGGATGGGGTGAAGATCGCCGCGGCTAAAATCGGCAAAGGCTCTGAAAAATACGCCCTGCATATCAAGGGTCAAGAGCTCCCCATGCATGACCCCAGGGGGAAAACCGGCCAGGGGTTGAGTTTTGCCCTTTCCCCGACCGGAGCGGACCACATCGAGGCCCCACACGATACACCGTTCGTCCAGCCCGGCACCATGCTGGGCCGCATCGCCCCGTTGGGCCTTTTAGAACCTGTCCCCGCAAGAGATTTGGGCCCCCAGAAAGTGCGCAATTACGTTTATCTCCATTTTGTCTGGTCCCTTTTCAATTCTCTCGGACTTTGCAACTTCACTGCCGGGCCAGTCTGGTCCTTGCCCATAAACAAACTTCCGGAAGTCGTCAACGCCGCCACCGGCTGGGAAACAAGCCTCTGGGAGCTCTTGAAGGTGGGGGAACGCACGGAGACCATGGCCCGGGTCTTCAACCTGCGGGAAGGATTTGGGCGTAAGGATGACACCCTTCCCGACCGGCTCTATGAACCGCTGGAAGGAGGCGCCTTGAAGGGAAAGGGGATCGACCGCAAGGAATTCGATGAAGCCGTGACTCTTTATTATGAAGCCATGGGCTGGGATGCAAAGGATGGCGTTCCCACGAGGGGGAAACTGGCCGAG
>CAZIDC010000478.1:0-2945 GCA_964537885.1 uncultured Syntrophaceae bacterium
ATTCCCGGCGGTTCGCCATTTTTGTCGAGCCCCCATGAAGAGAGGGCGGAATTTTGTTCCCGAACCGGCTACCATGCTTCTTCCCGGGTTTGGATTTGTTTTCTTGGCGGGCAGGGATCTCTCGAACGTCTTTCGTCTCCATATCTCCTCATATAGTCAAGCCAGAACCCATGGGAGGAAAATTCGCCCGAGAACCGCTGGCATCAGGATTGATGGATAATTTTGATCAGATCTGCATCGGTAAGGACCTTACCTTTATTTTGCAGGCTCAAAGCTCGGATGCGTTCCAAAATTTGAGGATACCGGTCCGAGGGTACATCGAGCTTCAATTCCCGAATTTTGTGCTCCAGGATATTCTTCCCGGTTTTAATGCCGACGATGATTTTTCGCCGGTTTCCGAAGACTTCGGGCTTAATGCCTTCAAAGGCCCGGGGATTATCGAGGTAGGCTTTCACGTGGCCGTCCGACTGGTCAGCACAGGCATGCTCCCCCACGAAGGGCTTGTTCGATGGCAGAGGCAGGGCTGAGATCCTCTCTCCATATTTGGAAATCTCGTATAATCCCTCCAGGTGGAGCTTTGTATTCACCCCATAAAAGGCCTCAAGGCCGAGGGCCACTTCCACGAGGGCGGGATTACCGGCGCGCTCCCCAAGCCCGTTCAGGGTCACATCGATCATCCGTGCCCCCGCTCTAACCGCCGCAAAGACATTGGCGAGGGCGAGCCCGAAGTCGTTGTGGCAGTGGATGCCAATGATGGGCGGCCGCGGAAACGCGCTCAGGGTCTCCCGTACCCTGCGGATGAGGTAGAAGATGCCATCGGGAGTGCAAGTGCCCACCGTATCGGCGATACGGATGCGGTCCACCCCCAATTTCCCCATGTGCCGAACCACTTCCAGGAGGAAGGTCTCTTCGGTCCGGGTGGCGTCCATGATGCTGACGTTCACGATCTTGGCCCCGTTCTTTCGCATATAGGTTACGGTCTCTTCCAGTCGCTTAATCACCTCCGATTCCGGAATGTCGCCCTGCATATTGCGCATGTATGTGGAAGTAGCAATATTCGAATGCACGATATCAGCGCCGCAGGCCAGCGCCGCGTCCACATGACTGCGCCATTCTTTGGACCCGGCCGCGGTCATAATCTCAATCTTGCTCGCGAGGCCAAGACGACACATCGTCTCCGCCTCTTTCCGCCCATGGGCGGAATCTGCATATCCTACTTGAATCTGGGGGATTCCGAGGGCGCTGAGTCGGCGGGCACAATCTACCTTCTCCTCCAGAGAGAACGCCACGCCCGCAGTCTGCTCTCCGTCGCGCAGAGTTACATCGCAGAGAATGACCTCCTCGGGCATGGTCCCATCCATCCCCTTTATGTTGTAGGGGCCCAAGCAGGTCTCAAACCTCCGATTGGCGTCTTCCGCGGCCGTCACGGCGGCCTCAGACCGTCTTCCCCCGGACATCACCGCTGCTCCGAGGGCGGCTGCCCCAGTATTCAGAAACCCTCTCCGCTTCATTCTGTTCCTCCTTTTGAAAAATCGGATATGCGTTCATATGAATCGCAGATTCCATGAGGCCGAGCAGACCATCCGGGTTAATGGGTACATTGTAACGAAGTTTAATTCCATATTTTGAGGAATTCCGGGGGGGCTCCTTTCACCGAGAAACAAAAGAAATTGATCCGAATGGTGGGAATCATTTTTGTTCCCTGATTGTGACGATTTCCTCTGTAACTGTAAATGACTCTCACCGTCGTCCCCGCACTCTGGCAATGGCAGCGGCGACAGCAGACTGCTTCATCCCGGTCTGCTTGGCTTGTTTGCGGGCGGTGGCGATCAGGGCATCAAACTCCTCCATGGCCGGAGGGGAGATTGCCTTGAGAATAACGACATCGTCCTTGCCCAGCACAACGAATTGCGACCCCTCTTTTAGCTTGAGTTGTTTTCGGATATTTTCGGGAATGACAACCTGCCCTTTGGAAGACATTCTGGTGGTGGCGAGATTCGGCATAGTGCTACTCCTAAATTCATTTATTCTTACTGGTAAGATCATAATCCGGCTAATCGTTAATAGCCCCGAGAATACTATAAACTAGAGTTTGATCGTTTATCCTAAGGCGCTATCACACATTTTTGGGATGATGTATCCCAGTATTTACCCAGAGGGCAAGGATCTTGATTGGGAAGGGCCGCTCCACCATGAACACATCCACTTAACAGGGCCACCATTGATAACACCAGTAAAAGCCTCTTCATGTTTCATTTCCTCTTTTCATTTCCAAGAATGTTCATTCCCGATTAAAGCGGGCTGGCGGCCCTGCATTCATTCAGTTAAGCCAATGATCAATGGGGTAGTTAGAAATTTTTTCAGCTCGATTCCTTCCTGGCCGATTAGAAGCTGTCTTTTGGGCCGAAAGGTTTTTGAAAAGGCATCCATTCCGGGCCGATGAGTTCGCCTTCGACCGCTCCTCACCTCCCATGCCACCAAATCTTTACCCGATCGCAGTCGGGCAGCTTCCCTTTGTTGGATAAGCCCGCCGCGGTCCCGCAAAGTCGGCTCATCCGCACTCGAAAAATGAACGGCAATAGGAACCGCCCCGGCAATCTGCCGGGCTAAGGTTGTCTTACCGGTTTGGCGAGGGCCGACCAGTACCTGGATGAAACGCCGCGGTTCTTGAATTCTTTTTAATAAAACCTGAAAGATTCTTCTTTTGAACATAAGATACCCGAAAATACAATTTCCTCAATACTTTGAATATTTTTACTCAATACTTTGAGCAAATCAAGAGTAAACTGCATTTTTCTTTGCCCCGCCTGGAAATGGCTGTCTGTGCCCATGATGGCAAGTCACCGAGCGCCGTACGATTAGCACGGAGGATAGAAAGGCGGTCAAAAAATGTTCATTGAGAAGATTAGAATTGCACAGGGAATTGAAGGAGTACATAGGGAGGC